>DATMFE010000139.1:0-20857 GCA_035556295.1 Ureibacillus sp. | reverse complement strand
GTTACTTTGCTGCTCATAAGATCCTCCCAACGTACTCGTACTGTTCTTTATGCTTATATTTCCAAGTTGTAGTAGATATATACAAAGAACATACAGAAAACGAAATGTTGTGACCTTTCGCTACAACATTTAGCTAAAAATAAGAAAATCCACCATGGAATGGTGAAATCGTGTAAAGGTCGTCTACGAAATTTGAAGAAGCCGTAACAACAGAAAAGAGCGGGAGAAAAACCCACTCTTTGCTGCTAGACTATCAACAAATTATTACTTTAACAATAGCACAAAAAATAATGGAATGCAAATTTACGAAAAAATGACACATGTTTCTTGTTGATTTTTTGTGAAATTCTAGAACAACGACAACTGATTCGCATCTGGCAGTCCTTCTAAGCAGCCCATTTGATCCATATACTCAATCAATGTTTTCGAAACACGACCGCGCATTTGTAAGTCTTCCTTCGATAAGAATTCCCCGTCTTCTCTTGCTGCAACAATTGCCTTCGCAACGTTTGTTCCTAATCCAGGAATCGCATCAAATGGAGGAATTAATGTGTTTCCATCAATTACCCACTGACTTGCTTGCGAACGGTATAAATCAACTTTTCGAATACTCATTCCACGTTCAGCCATTTCAAGGGCAAGCTCTAAAACAGTTAATAAATCCTTTTCCTTCTTAGAAGCTTCTAAGCCCTTCGCATTAATTTCCTCAATACGAGATCGAATCATCGATGCGCCTTGCGACATGACAATTAAATCAAAATCACTTGCTCGAACTGTAAAGTACACTGCGTAATAAATAATCGGATGATGCACCTTGAACCAAGCGATACGCACCGCATTTAATACATAGGCAGTGGCATGGGCTTTCGGGAACATGTATTTGATCTTTTTACAAGAATCAATATACCAGTTCGGTACATTTTCAGCTCTCATTGCTGCTTCCATGTCCTCCGTTAAGCCTTTCCCCTTACGAACAGATTCCATTATTTTAAAGGATAACCCTGGCTCTAAGCCTCGATAAATTAAATACACCATAATATCATCACGACAACCGATTACTTCTGCAAGCACACAAGTACCGTTTTGAATGAGCTCTTGCGCATTTCCTAACCATACGTCGGTACCATGGGATAATCCTGAAATTTGCAATAGCTCACTAAACGTAGAAGGTTTTGTTTCTTCTAACATTTGGCGAACAAATCGAGTACCGAACTCTGGAATCCCCAATGTTCCAGTTTTACACATAATTTGCTCTTCCGTTACTCCTAATGACTCTGGCCCTGAGAAGATTTTCATCACTTCCGGATCATCGGTAGGAATCGATTTAGGGTCAATGCCCGTTAAATCTTGTAGCATACGAAGAACGGTCGGATCATCGTGCCCGAGTATATCAAGTTTCAAAATATTATCATGGATGGAATGGAAGTCGAAATGTGTTGTTTTCCATTCAGAATCTTGTGCATCTGCCGGGAATTGGACAGGCGTGAAATCATAAATATCCATATAATCAGGTACAACTAGAATACCACCCGGATGCTGTCCAGTTGTTCGTTTAACCCCTGTACAGCCTTGTACAAGTCGATCCACTTCAGCTCCACGGAATGTTTTTCCATGATCTGTTGAATAACCTTTTACATAACCATAAGCCGTCTTTTCAGCAACCGTACCAATTGTTCCCGCACGGTATACATAATCCTCACCGAACAATACTTTCGTATAGTTATGGGCATGCGCTTGATATTCACCCGAGAAGTTTAAATCGATATCGGGAACTTTATCCCCGTTAAATCCTAAGAACGTTTCGAACGGAATATCATGTCCATCTTTTTTCAAGTTAGTGCCACATTCTGGGCAATCTTTGTTTGGTAAGTCAAACCCTGAACCAACTGACCCATCCGTAAAAAATTCACTATAATGACATTTTGGACAAATATAGTGTGGTGCTAATGGATTTACTTCTGTAATTTCCATCATTGTCGCTACAAATGAAGACCCTACCGAACCACGAGAACCTACTAAATAACCATCTGACAGCGACTTCTTAACCAGCTGCGCAGAAATTAAATAAACTACCCCGAAACCATGACCAAGAATCGAATCCAGTTCCTTCTTGATACGTGCTTCCACTATCTCAGGCAATGTTTCACCATAAATTTGATGCGCCATACCATAGGTCATATTTGTAATTTGTTCTTCCATTCCCTCAATCTTCGGCGTATATAGCTTATCTTTAATCGGCACTACTTCACCGATCATATTCGCAACCTTTTGAGAATTTGTCACAACCACTTCTTTAGCTAAATCTGGCCCAAGGAAATCAAATTCTGCAAGCATTTCATTTGTTGTACGGAAATGAACTTTCGGTAAAGGATAACGGTTTAAAGGATTTGCCCCACCTTGAGAACTAATTAAAATCTCTCTATAAATATGGTCATTTTCATTTAAGTAATGAACGTTCCCCGTCGCAACAACAGGCTTGTCCATTTTCTTTCCAAGCTTCACTAGTTTACGAATGATATCTTCTAAATTCCATTGATCATGGACAATTCCACCATCCACTAATTGGGAGTACACTGGTTTAGGATGAACTTCAATGTAGTCATAAAATTCGGCTACTTTTTCCGCTTCGTCTGGAGATTTATTCATCATTGTTTCAAATAGCTCACCATTACTACATCCTGAACCAACAATCAACCCTTTACGGAGTTTTATTAAATCGGAACGTCTTACCCGCGGAACTCGATGGTACGTTTGTGTATGGGCAATTGAAATGAGCTTAAACATATTTTTCAGCCCATCATTATCTACTGCTAAAATTGTACAGTGATATGGTCTACCTTGTTTATAGCTATCATCTCCGCCGATATGTTTATTAAAATCGTCGTGATACTCAATACCCTTTTCCTTCGCTTCTTTTAGTAAATGTAACATCAATTCACCTGTTGCCTCTGTATCGTAGATGGCACGGTGATGTTGTGTTAATTCGATTCCATATCTTTTACTTAATGTATTTAAACGATGACTTTTTAATGTAGGGTTTAACATGCGTGAAAGCTCTAATGTATCAATAACAGGGTGAATAACCCCTTTTATCCCAGCCTTCTCATACGCCGTATATAAGAACCCAATATCGAATGATGCGTTATGGGCAACGACAATTGCATCGCCAATAAATTCACGGAACTCCGTTACTACTTGGTCTACTTCTGGAGCATCTACTAACATATCATCTGTGATATGTGTCAATTCGATAATTTTTGGCGACAACGGTCTATGCGGATTGGAAAAACGTTCAAACTTATCGATTACTTTACCGTCTTTTATTTTCACAGCAGCCAACTCAATAATCGTGTCATAAGCAGTTGATAGACCTGTTGTTTCTACGTCAAATACAACATAAGTAGCACTATCTAATTCAATATGCTGTTCGTCGTATGCAATCGGCGATCCATCATCGACTAAATTTGCTTCTACCCCATAAATAATTTTGATCCCGTGTTTTTTCCCTGCAGCATAAGCATCTGGAAAACCTTGCGCAACTGCATGATCTGTAATAGCAATTGCAGGGTGGCCCCATTTAGCCGCTTGGGCAACTAGCTGGTCAATTGGTGTGACCGCATCCATTTGACTCATTGGCGAGTGTAAATGAAGCTCTACACGTTTTTCACCCTCAGGTGCAGTGTCTTTTCGAGATTCTTTATGAATCTCTTGCATGCCTTGAGCCATGATGACTAAATCACGAACGAACGTATCGTTTTGTACTGACCCTCGAACCTTAATCCACATTCCTTTTTTCAGTTGTGACATCTTCTCCGCTTCTTCGTCATTACGAGAGAACATTTTCACTAAAATGGAATCTGTGTAGTCCGTCATTTTGACTTCTAGTAATGAACGTCCACTTTTCAATACTTTTACATCAACTGCAAAGACATACCCTTCAATGACGACACTACGTTCTTCATCTTGAATACTCTTAATATGAAAAATCTCTTGTTCTTTAATTTGAGTTCCTAATTGGAATGGACCACTAACTTCAACAGCAGAAGAAGATTCGCTTTTCTTCGTTTCTTGGCTTTGGAAGTCCTCTATTGCTTGTCTTGCTAGTTCTGCCTCTTCTAATTGACGTTTTTCAATATACTCTTCTTGGGCAATGCGAGCTTCTTCTGACATTTCAACTAATCTAAATTCAATTCCTAACGTTGGGAAACCAAGGCTCTTATAAGCATTGGCAATTTTATCTGTGTATTTGGATTTTAACGTCAGTTGTTCTACTTCCATTACACAATCAACGACAATTTTATTTCCATTAAACGTAGGAATTTGCGAGATTAAAATGTTTTTTAAAGTAGGAGCCATTTGGTCAATTTGATTTACCGCTGTTAACCAGTAATCTGAAATAAGCTGTTCGTTGATTTCTGGATTATGTACTTCAATCGTAAGATTCGTTTGGGCAATGTTAGAGAATTCTTCTGCCATTCTTGTAGTGAATAGTTGATACAGAGGAAATGGTAATATATTTTGAAGTTTAATAGAGAAATTCCAAATTCGATTCGTTTTATGAACAGTTAAACGAGTGAGTTCACCTTGTTCAAAAAATGACATGTAGACATCTTCGGTTAGTTTTAACTGTTGTAAAAGGGTTAAAAATAATTGACGCTCTTTATTATTGTCTGACAATAGACTCACCTACTTTCTAAAGCTTTCAAAAAGGAGTACAAATTTCGTACTCCCAATGTATTAATAGACCCTAAAATATTCATTCAAACGGTCAATTAACTCTTCCTTTGCACATTCAAATGTTTCACCAGTACGTCTATAGTTTACTTTTACAATGCCTTCATTGACTTTCTTTCCTACGATCACTTGCACCGGAAGCCCAATGAGATCTGCATCTTTAAATTTACTATCAATAGATGTATCTCGATCATCGAATAAAACATCAAATTGATAGGTTGTTAATATATTATAAAGCTGTTCTGAAATTTGCCATTGGTCTTCATTATCTACGTTTTCCGTGATTAAATGCACATCATACGGAGCTAAAGCATTTGGCCAAGCGAATCCTTTTTCATCTTGATAGAATTCAGAAGCAACGCCAAATATTCGTGATACACCAAGCCCGTATGCCCCCATAAGGACCGGATTTGAATCTCCAAATTCATCAACAAAAGTAGCATCCCACTTTTTGGCATAGGCTGAGCCTAACATATACGTATGAGCTACATCGTATCCTTTTAAAAATTCGATTGTACCGATGCCATCAGGTGAAGGATCGCCTTCTTGAATATACCGTAAATCCTCATATGCGTTTACAGCAAAATCCCGCTCAGGATTCACATTTATATAAAAACTGCCATCTTCATTTCCAAAACATGTGCCATTACAGATTGATTTAATTCCGTAATCTGCATATACTTTCACGTTCACCGGAAGCTTTATCGGCCCAATATACTCTTTAGAACAGCCAATGATTTCGCGAATCATTTCCTCATCAGCAACTGTTAGCTTACGAACATTCAGCACATTCCTCAATTTCACTTCATTTAATCGATGGTCCCCTCGATAAAGGACAACCGCAAGCTCATCATGAACGACAAATGCTTTTGATTGAATCAATTGTTGGGCTTGGCTGTTTAAGCTATTTTTTAGTTCTTCTAATGATTGTTTCGTATCATGTAAGTTTTGTTTGGTTAATTCCTTCATATCACAATGCTCTGTTAAAGGTGGAGAAGGAACTTGTGCTAGCTCGATATTCACAGCAAAGTCAGATTCATTTGAATAGGCGATTGTCGCATCACCTTTTTCGGATAAAATGAAATATTCATGGGACAGTTCCCCAACATCATTTCCTGCATCTACTGCTACCTTTTTATACGCAAGTCCGAGTCTTCTGAAAACAGAAGAATACACATCATCCAATTTTTCATAGAACGCTTTAAGACTTTCTGAGGAATGATGGAAGGAAAATGCATCTAACATTAAAGATTCTCGTGCCCTAAACATACCATTATAATGTATTTCATCACGAAACTTCGTTCTTATTTGGTAAAGAATAAAAGGTAATTGTTTATATGATTGTATTTCTTCCTTCACAAGTAAGGTGATGTAATCTACTTGTGAAGAAGCTAAATATAGTTCTTTATGATTTCGATTTTTCAAGTGGAAAACTTCAATATCGGATTGTTCATTTTGAAAAGAATTACTCTCCGGTTTCTCCATAAAATTTAAGATAGGTAGGGAGACCTCGTTTGCCGAAAGAGTATTCATTTCTTCCCGAATCATTTTTTCAATCTTTTGTATTACCCGTTTTGCTAATGGTAAAAGCGATATAGACTGTTCACCTTGCACATGAATATATCCAGCACGTACCAAAAGTTCATTTGGGTTTGATGGTTTATTGGAAGGAACTTCATGGATTGTTCTTATAAAAGCAAGACTTTGTTTTACCATAGTGCGCCCCTTTATATACAGATTCCTCTCACTAGCATAGCATAAGAAATTCACCTTAAATAGCTCAATTTTTACATGAGCAGTTAATATCATCCACTAGAAAAAATTGGACCTTATTCAGTGAGTAAATACTGAATAAGGCCAATGATTGTTACATTTTAGATTTTAAGGAATTAGAAGAAAAATCGTTGAATATCGTTCCATGTAACGACAACCATTAAGACCATTAATAATACAATTCCTACGAAATGCACCATTCCCTCTTTTTGTCGATCAACTGGTTTTCCTCTTAAAGCTTCGATACCGAAGAATAAAAGACGTCCACCATCTAAAGCAGGTAACGGAAGTAGGTTCATAATTCCAAGGTTAATACTTAATAATGCAGCCCAGTTCATTAAATTAAAGACACCATATTGAGCAACCGTTTCTGTTGCTTTATAGATACCAACAGGGCCACTTAGTGCATCAATTGAAAATTGACCTGTTACTAATTTCCCGAGTAATTGAACAATTAGAACGGTGTAATCCCACGTTTGGGTTGCTCCAAAGGCAATGGCTTTCAATGGATTTTGTTCAATCGGTCTTTGAATTCCTATTTGCCCATATTGTTCACCATTTTCTTCTATTGTAGCTGGTGTAATCACTAACTCAACGTTTTGACCATTTCGATCCACAATAAATTTCAACGCTTCACCAGGATTGTCTTGCACAGTTCCTGATAACTCATTCCAACTATCGATTGCTTTACCATTAATCGATTTGACTACGTCTCCAGATTCCATACCCGCTACAAGTGCAGGTGAGTTTGGCACAACATCATCAATAATTGGCTCAGCTACAGGTACTCCTCTCATTAAACCAAGAGCAGCTAAAACTAAAAATGCTAGAATAAAGTTGAAGAGTGGTCCAGCAAAAATCGCCATTGCACGTTTTCCAACTGATTTGGAATTAAATTGTCGATCAATTGGTGCAATGATTAATTCATTACCATTTTCAACTAGGACGGCATTTCTTGAAATGTTGTATCGGACTAATCGTTCTTCCTCATCGTATCCTTCAATGAATAAGTCTTTTTCTAAATCTGCACGTTCCACTTCTAAAAATACGATGTTTGGATGTGTAACACTTTGATTTAGATAGATTTTTTCAGCTTCTTCTTTTTCATTTAGGATAATCCCTACACGGTAGCCTGGTTGTAGCTCGACTGAATCCATATCGTCTCCAGCCATTCGAACATAACCACCTAATGGTAATAATCGGATCGTATAGAGCGTTTCACCTTTCGTCATGCCAAATATCTTCGGACCCATACCGATTGCAAATTCACGAACCATAATACCCGCACGTTTTGCGAATAGAAAGTGCCCTAGTTCATGAAAGAACACTAAAGATCCAAATATGATAATAAACGCGATTACCGTTTGCATTCTTCCCCCACCTTTAAAGAACAATTATTCTCGTCTTTGCTCAAACTAAACTTTTTTACATGTTGGCAAGTCTAATCCAAATATGAATAGTTATTATTGTACCATGTTAAGAACAGTTTTTCTTGTTTCGCTATCTACGTGTAATATTGTTTCTAGGTCTGGCATTAATATATTGTTATGTTCGTTCATGATTCGCTCGATGATTTCATCAATTTGTAAGAATGAAATTTTCTCTTGTAAAAATAGAGAAACTGCTGCTTCATTTGCTGCATTCATCGCAGTGAGTACTGTTCCACCAGTTCGGCCAGCATCATAAGCTAGTTTGACAGCTCGATAACGGTCAAAATCTACTTCTTTAAAGTGAAGTTGTCCAATTTGAGCTAGGTTTAATCTAGTACTTCCTTTCACTGGGTATCGATCTGGGAAACTAAGAGCATATTGAATTGGAACTCTCATATCAGGTGTACCTAGTTGAGCAATGACACTTGTATCATCATACTCTACTAGAGAGTGAATAATACTTTCTTTATGCAATAAAACATCAATATTATCATATGGCATATCAAATAAAACATGCGCTTCTATCACTTCTAACCCTTTATTCATCATTGTGGCAGAGTCAATTGTGATTTTTGCACCCATTGACCAGTTTGGATGATTTAATGCTTCTTTAACTGTTACGTGTTTTAACTCTTCACGTGTTTTATCACGGAACGAACCACCCGATGCTGTGATAATTATTCGGTTTACTTGTTTTTTATTTTCTCCATTCATTGATTGGAAAATCGCAGAATGCTCACTATCAACCGGTAAAATGACCGCATTATGTTTTTTTGCTTCAGCCATTACGATATGGCCAGCTGTTACTAATGTTTCTTTATTTGCAATTGCAATGGTTTTCCCCATACGAATTGCTGCTAAAGTTGACTCTAGACCTACACTCCCTAATACCGCATTGAGTAAAACAGTAGAATCAGGGTGTGTTGCCACTTCTACTAAGCCTTTTTTTCCATAAGTAAAATGAATGTTTGGAAATTGTTTTTGTAAATCGATTGCTGCTTGTTCTTCTTGAACGGAAACAAGCTCAGGTTGTAACTGGTTAATAATTTCAATGGTCTTTTCTATATTTTTCCCTGAAGAAAAAGCTACCAATTTAAATTGTTCAGGATATGCCTGTAATATATCAATAGTTTGCAGCCCGATAGAACCAGTTGCACCTAATAAGCTTATTTTTTTCAACGTAAAAACTTCCTTTCACTAATTCACAAAATGCAAAAGATTCAATAGTGGTAATACAAATAATAGACTATCGAATCGATCTAAAATCCCGCCATGCCCTGGTAAAATCCAACCAGAATCTTTGACGTCAAAATGTCGTTTAATTGCAGACTCTACTAAGTCCCCTAGTTGCCCAAAGATTGAACTAATTACTGTAACGACTATGAAATATCCCCAAGACATATGGAATGGCGTTATCAAATTCATAATAGACGCTAAGATCACAGCAATAATAATACCACCTACAAATCCCTCAACTGTCTTATTTGGTGATATTTCTGGCCAAAGCTTATGTTTACCTAATTTTCTACCAGTAAAATAGGCACCAGAATCCGTTGACCAAACGACAAGTAATGCATAAATGATATACGTTAGTCCCGCTTCTCTTGTCGTAATTAAATAATAAAAACCAATCCCAATGTATAAAGCGCTTAATAAGATAAATCCAATTTCATCAAAGGTGAAGTGATTTTTTACTACAACAGAATAAGCTAACAGTAAGATTGTTGCGATAATTAGTACTTCATACTTTGAATACGTTGTCATTTCTTCTAAATAATCAGCCCAATCATTGGGCATTAGTACCGAAAATAATATTAATAAACCTATTAACCCAGGTACCGAGTATATCTTAATTCCTTTCATATGGAGAATTTCATATAGAGCTACAATCGCTAATCCATAAACTCCTATTGTAAAGGGTAAATTTCCATATACAACAAACGGGATAAATATTGCCGCAGCTATTACCGCCGTTATGATTCGTTGCTTCAAATTTTTCCTTCTCCTTTCAACCCTCCGTACCTACGATTTCTCTTTTGATAATCATGTAACGCCTTTAAAAAGGTCTGTTCATTGAAATCAGGCCAAAGAGTTTCAGTAAACCAAAATTCTGTATATGCAAGTTGCCATAACATAAAATTACTTAATCTTACTTCCCCACTTGTTCGAATTAACAAGTCAGGTTCTGGTAAAGAGGATGTCATTAAATATTGATTGACGATTGTTTCATCAATATCATCACATGACATTTTTCCACTTTCTATATTACTTAGTATTGCCTTCATTGCTTTTACTATTTCATCTCGACTACCATAGTTCATAGCAAAATTTAAAATGAGTCCTGTATTATCTTTCGTTTTTTCCATAGCATCATCTAAAACTAGTTGTGTTTGTTTAGGGAGCCCATCTTTATTTCCCATTAGGGTGATTTTAATATTCCGTTCTAATATCTCTGGAAGAAATGAATTAAGAAATTTCTCAGGTAAACTCATTAAATATTCTACTTCTGTTTTCGGTCGCTTCCAGTTTTCAGTTGAGAAAGCATAAAGTGTAAGAACTTTAATGCCTCCTAAATCATCTGCAACACGAGCGATTTTCCGTACGATTTTCATCCCCTCATGGTGCCCCGCAATACGAGGTAATGCACGTTTTTTTGCCCAACGTCCGTTTCCGTCCATAATAATTGCAATGTGGCTTGGAAGTAGTTCCTTATTAGCTAAAACAGTCTCACGATCTAATAAGGATTTCTGTTCTTTTTGTTTTTTTCCAAATATTTTAGAAAACATATTTTATTCCCCCATTTGACAATAAATCGGACGTATTCTTACATAATCATATCAAAAACAAATGTTTGTGTCTTTTTTTATATAACAAAGATTTTTTATTTTTACAAAATTTACTACTTAACCATCTATGTATATTGAAAATAACTGATATCACCTTAACTTGCTAGAAAAACATAACTCGACCCAAATACCAGTTAGGTCGAGTAGCTGTCTTCTAATTTGCGGAAAGTTCAATAATACTTTAAACCCGCTAAAAAAGACGTCCTTTATGACAGGACGTCTCAAGTGACATAAAGTTCTTAACTATTTTAAACAGCAAGGATTTCTTTTTCTTTATCCTTAGCTAAATCGTCAATTTTCACGATTGATTGATCTGTAATTTTTTGAATGTCTTCACTATATCCACGTAATTCGTCTTCAGTAATTTCGCCGTTTTTTTCTAATTTTTTCAAATCATCATTTGCATCACGACGAACATTACGGATTGCTACTTTCGCTTCTTCAGCTTCTTTTTTCACGACTTTTACTAACTCTTTACGACGATCTTCAGTTAATTGTGGAATCATTAAACGAATTACATTTCCATCATTCGTAGGTGTGATGCCGATGTCTGATTTCATAATTGCCTTTTCGATGTCGCCAAGAATCGATTTGTCATATGGAGTGATCACTAATAAGCGAGCTTCTGGAACAGATACTCCACCTAATTGGTTGATAGGCGTTGGAGCACCATAATAATCAACAGTAATGCGGTCAAGTAATGATGCACTTGCACGACCAGCACGAATAGATGCTAATTCACGAGAAAATGCAGAAATTGATTTTTCCATTTTTTCTTTTGCTTGAGCTAATACTTCTTTAGCCATTATAGATTCCTCCTAACGATTGTGCCAATTTTTTCACCTTGAACGGCGCGTTTAATATTTCCTTTATCCATAATAGAGAATACTATTAAAGGGATGTCGTTGTCCATACATAATGTGGAAGCAGTTGAATCCATTACTTGAAGTCCTTTTTGAATGACGTCTAAATATGTAAGCTCGTCATATTTAACCGCAGTTGCATCCACTTTTGGATCTGCAGAATAAACACCGTCTACATTGTTTTTTGCCATTAAAATTGCTTCTGCTTCAATTTCAGCAGCACGTAATGCTGCCGTTGTATCTGTTGAGAAGAATGGATTACCTGTTCCAGCTGCAAAAATTACAACACGTTTCTTCTCTAAATGACGAACTGCTTTACGACGAATATATGGCTCTGCAACTTGTGTCATCACGATAGAAGATTGAACACGTGTTTCAATTTCTAGCTTTTCTAAAGCATCTTGTAATGCAAGGGAATTCATAACTGTTGCAAGCATTCCCATGTAATCAGCTGAAGCACGGTCCATACCCATTTCACTTCCAACCTTACCACGCCAGATGTTTCCACCGCCAACAACAACAGCTACTTCAACACCTAAATCAACAACATCTTTTATATCTTCCGCAACCGATTTAATAATTTTAGGTGATAAACCGAAGCCAGCTTCACCAGCTAACGCTTCTCCACTTAATTTAATTACAACTCTTTTGAATTGTGGCACACTCATAGTAAACCTCCATAACTCGTAATTTAAGGATGATCAAGTTGATTTCATACGCTTTATGTCAAAACTTGTTACCTTTTTAAACTTCACTATAATATCTTATTACATGCGTATGTATAGTTCAAATCTTGAAAAATAGGGAACACGTGAATGTGTTCCCTATTGTTTCTTTGTGCATATTTACACTATTTGATTTCTATTAGTTACCTTTAACTTGGTTCATAACTTCTTCAGCGAAGTTGTCTTCGCGTTTTTCAATACCTTCACCTACAGCGTAGCGTACGAATGAAGTAACGTTACCACCAGTTGATTTTACGAAATCACGAACTTTTTGATCTGAGTTTTTAACGAAAGTTTGGTCAAGTAAACAAACTTCCTCGAAGAATTTACCAAGACGACCTTCAACCATTTTTGCAACGATGTTTTCTGGTTTACCTTCGTTTAATGCTTGTTCAGTTAATACTTTACGTTCACGTTCTACTTCTTCAGCAGATACTTCTTCACGAGAAACATAAGTAGGATTGATAGCAGCGATGTGCATAGCTACGTCTTTTGCAGCTTCTTCGTTAGTAGAACCTTCAAGTACTACTAATACACCGATTCTTCCACCCATGTGCAAGTAAGCACCGAATGCATCAGCATCAGTTTTAGTTTTAACTTCGAAACGACGTAGAGTGATTTTTTCACCAATTGTTGCAACAGCAGTAGAAATTTGGTCAGCGATTTTAACGCCGTCTTTTTCTAATTCTAAAGCAGCCTCTACTGATTCTGGTTTTGCAGCTAGTAATTGCTCAGCTAAAGAAGCAACTAAAACTTGGAATTTTTCGTTTTTCGCAACGAAGTCAGTTTCTGCATTTACTTCAAGGATGATTGCTTCATTACCTTGTTCTAAGATGTAAGTAGTACCTTCTGCAGCGATACGGTCAGCTTTTTTAGCAGCTGAAGAAAGACCTTTTTCACGTAAGAAGTCGATTGCAGCTTCTAAATTTCCATCAGTTTCTACTAGTGCTTTTTTGCAGTCCATCATTCCTGCGCCTGTTTTTTCACGTAGTTCTTTTACTAATTGTGCAGTAATTGCCATAGGGGTGTTTCCTCCTTAAATTTGTAAATAGGATTTACTATATCTATTGGACATTTTAAGACAAAAAAATCGTGCTTTCTTCAAAATCACATACCGATTTTAAGAAATAACATGAACAATGTCTAAAATGTTCTTAAAAAAAGGTGATAAGAGGAACATCCACTTATCACCTTAATAGTGAATTACTCAGCTACTACTACTTCTTCAGCTGCTGGAGCTTCAGATTCACCTTGTTTAGACTCGATTAGAGCATCAGCCATTTTAGCAGTTAATAATTTAACAGCGCGGATAGCATCATCGTTAGCAGGGATTACATAGTCGATTTCATCTGGATCACAGTTTGTATCAACGATCCCTACGATAGGAATATTTAATTTACGAGCTTCAGCTACAGCGATACGCTCTTTACGTGGGTCAACTACGAACATTACATCTGGAATGTCTTTCATATCGCGGATACCGCCTAAGAATTTAACAAGACGTTCGTGTTCTTTTTTAAGTTGGATAACTTCTTTTTTAGGAAGTACTTCGAAAGTTCCGTCTTCTTCCATTTTTTCGATTTCTTTCATACGTGCAACACGTTTTTGAATAGTACCGAAGTTTGTAAGAGTACCACCTAACCAACGTTGGTTGATGAAGTAGTTACCAGAACGGATTGCTTCTTCTTCAATAGCTTCTTGAGCTTGTTTTTTAGTACCTACGAAAAGAACTTTACCACCTTCTTGACCAACTTGGCGCATGAAGTCGTAAGCTTCTTCTAATTTTTTAACTGTTTTTTGTAAATCGATAATATAGATACCGTTACGTTCTACAAAAATGTATTTTTTCATTTTTGGGTTCCAACGGCGAGTTTGGTGTCCGAAATGTACACCAGCTTCAAGTAATTGTTTCATTGAAATTACTGACATGTGTGTTTCCTCCTAATATTTTGGTTATTTTCCTCCGCATTTTTCATCTGTAACAAGCAACTTTTAGTTCTAAAAGCACCACTTACTACATCAAAATGCGTGTGTAATTAACACCAATTGATAATATAACATAATCTATTTCCTACTGCAACATATTTTAAGCTTGGAATATGATTTAAACTTGAAATTTTAGTAATAATTCAATTTCTGTTTTACCTTTATTCGTCAGCTTAGCAATTTCTTCTATATTTTTACCTTCATTATGTAATTTAATCACTTGTTGTTCAAAAGTTAGTGGAGCCTCTGGTTCTGTATCAATTGAAATACTTTTACTAGCCTCTTGATCGTCACTATTTGGCTGTGTTTTGTATTTGTTATAAGCATTTCTAGCAACCGCTTTCGGTACAAATACTTTTTGTTCAACTAAATGTTCAATCGAATTTATGTTTTCATCGTTCGCAACACTTTTAGGTTGCTCCACATGATTTATTGCCGTATCTTCAATTTTTCTTTCTTGTTTAGTAGACATTCCTTGGGAAAGTTCGTTAATTAATCGATCGTTTTCTTCACGAATTTCTACTAAATAGAGACTTATCGATTCTTCCATTTCTCTCATCATACGTTCCTGGCGAATTTCTAAGTCTTTAAATTTAGCAACCTTTGCATTTAATAAGGCAATAATATAAAAACAAAACAGCTGCGAAATGATGAGTAAAATGATAAATATTGTCGTTAACATAGTTTTCTCCTATCCGCTGTAATCGAACAAATGCCCTTTAAATGGATGAGTTGCTTCTTTTGATTCCTTTTTTTTCTTTTCTTCATCAGAAGTTTCTTGATTGTTCCCGCTATTGTTGTTTCCATCTTTGTTGATTTTCTCTGTCGGTTCAGTATCATTTACAGTCAATTGCTTACGTTCCAACTCTTTTTTTAAAGCTTCGTTCGCATTCATTTGGTTTTGGAGTACATTGTGCTGATGGTGCTCAGCAATTTTTCCAGCATCAAATGTTTTTGGAATGGCAATTTGCAATTCCACACCTTTTAAACTCATACCGAACCTCCTCCATTCCACTACTCAAATGTCTTTCACTACATTGTCATATTCAACTTCGGCATTAGCAGTTTCTCTGAGAGTTCTAGTGAAATAAAAATTTAAATCACTGAGATTAAACGTTTAACACTTCTGAAGATAAAAGCTTCCGTAGTTTAAATAATGCTTTAGAATGGATTTGTGATATACGGGATGTTGAAAGATTGAGCATCTCACCAATCTCTGTAAGGGTCATTTCCTCTGTATAAAATAAGCTAAGTACTAATTGCTCTTTCTCATTCAAATTTTGTATATTTTTAACTAATTCTTCAATGAGTTCGGAGTGAATTGCAGTTTGCTCTGGTGTCATAACCCGATCATCACGCAACACGAATTCTTTTCCTTCAGTTTCGTCTTGATCTTGTTGCTCATTGATTGACAGTAAATTTGAAAAGAAATGCTCTTGGACTGTTTGGTAAACATCATCAACAGAGACATTCATATACTCCGCCAATTCTTCAGGAGTTGCATGTCTCATTAATTTTTGTTCAAGTTTTTCTATTTGAGATTCCATTTTTTTCGCTTTTTCTCTTGCAGAACGAGGTAACCAATCTTCTTTTCTCAATCCATCAATGATGGCACCTCTAATTCGAAACGAAGCATACGTATCGAACTTCAAATCTCTTTTTATGTCAAACTTATTTAAGGCATCAAAAAGTCCAATCATACCTAAACTGTGAATCTCATCTTTTGAGATATTCTTTGGTAATCCCGCACTGATTCTTTGCGCATGGTAATTTACTAATGGTTTGTATTTCTTCATAAGCATGTCACCAGCTTGCGGATCTCGTTCTTGAATCCAACTATTCCAAAGTTTTTGTTCATCCAAATTTGGTTGTACCATTGAATCACCTTTCCCCGAGACTGTGCGTAAATTCTATTAGTTATTATATCAAATACCGACAAAAAAACACATTGTTCGTAAAAGTAAAGAAAGTATAGAACTACTTAAAGGGTTGAAGTTAGCTCTATCCCTGTCATTTAATTTCTTCATAATTGTTCTAATCGAGCTGACATGCAGATAAAAAGAGTCGTATTCACGACTCTTTTCGTAATATTAACTATTCATCATTGTTCTGATTACTTGAGCAATTTCCTCTGAACTTTCACTATCAGATTTTGAAGCCTTATCTTGAGTAGGATTTTGATCAACATTCAATTGCTCATTCATATTTTCATTTATATTGGTTTCAACATTTGATTCTTTAGGTGTGTAAAATATGTATCCAATTAGGAACCTTATGATATACATGATGGCAAAACCAATGATGGCACAAATAAATGAACCTATTAGGATACGTAAAGGAGACTCTGTTTTTTGGAACATAACAAAAAAGTATAGTGAAAAGAATACTAATGCTCCCCAAAAGTTTGAAAGGATTGTTCCTATCATCATATATCACACACTCCTTGATTTACAGTGCGGATATTTAACAAGCAAGTCTCAGGATTAAACTCAATCGTTCTCCCACTATTCCCACCTGTATCTTCTGCAACTAATGGGATCCCGCATTTTTTCAACTCCGCTTTAACTGCTTCTACATTGCGAGGGCCAATTCGCATTGTATCTTTGTCAGTAGTAAATTGAAACATTTGAGCACCGCCAGCGATTTTTGCCTTCAATCGGTATGGCTGTATGCCCTCTAATTTAAGTCGTTCAATTAACGCTTCAATCCCTGTATCCGCAAATTTTGCTAGGTTCATTGTACTTGTTTTCCCTAAACTTGAATCTGGTAACATGACATGAACTAAACCGGCAATTTTTTTCGTTTCATCGTATAAGACGACCCCGACACAAGAGCCCAGACCAGAAGTACGGATTGTGTCAGGTGATTTAACTATATCCAATTGGGCGATTCCAACTTTTACTACATTTTTTGTAGAAATCATTTAAGCAACACCTAAAGCTTTAAAAATTGATTCAAACGATTCAGGATCTGGAAGTAAGATGAAATGACCTTGTACTTCCTCACAATTGCCGACTTCATCTTCAAAAATGGAGGTATTGATTACAATGACTTGATCACTCACTTGTGAAATTTCAATTAATCCAATACTTATAATCGCTCCAAACATATCTACCGCTAGCCCTGGAACTGTTGGATATAGTTTTAGTCCCGTAAAATCCGATAACGCTGAAAGATAAGAGCCAGATAAAATATTACCGAGCTCTTGCATTGCTGAAAGCCCAATTTCTGAAACTGAGCTATTCGTAAAATCAAATTCCTCATCTTGTATTAATCGCTTAATGAAACGGTTAGCTTGCTCTATTGGTAAAATAAAGAACATACTGCCTTCCACATTACCTTCAATGCGCAAATAAATCCCAACAACAACGGTTTCCGAGCCACCTGCTAGTTCCATCATTTCTGTAAAGTTCACCATATTGACATTTGGTACCCTCATATCAATTTTTCTACCAAGTAAACTCGATAATGATGTTGCAGCATGAGCAGCACCTATATTTCCAATTTCTTTTAGAATATCTAAGTGTAATGAAGTAATTTTCATACTTATATCCCTACTTTTCTTAGATCATAGATTAACTTAATTTTCTACCATTAAAACTTTTTCAAGTTGTAAAAGGATTAAAAGTCGATTTTCGATTTTTGCAACACCAGAAATAAATTCAACTTCAATTGAACCTACAACGTTTGGTTGATTCTCAATAGAACTAGTAGGGATATCAACTACGTCGTTGGCAGAATCCACAACAAACCCAACTTCCATATTTTCAAGTGTACAAATAATAATACGTGTTGAATCGATATATTCTGAAGAAGGTAATCCGAAACGTTCTCTTAGATCAATAATTGGGGTAACGACACCTCTTAAGTTAATAACACCTTTCACATATTTTTCAGTTTTAGGTACACGTGTAATATGCATTAACTTTTCAATTCCCTGAACGTTCGATACAGGGATTGCATACTCTTTATCAGCTAGTTGGAAAATAATTACTTTTACGAAGTCTTGGTCTACTAAGCTAGTCATATTTTACACCTCTCTCACTCGTTATTTCATTAAAGCGTTACAATCTACGATTAATGCAACTTTACCATTTCCAAGTATTGTCGCACCTGATATTGCAAAGATGTTCGTTAAATAATTTCCTAAAGATTTTAGAACGATTTCTTGTTGACCAATAAATGAATCTACTACAAGTCCAGCTAATTTTTCACCTTTACGGACAATCACTACTGAATGGTATTCATCGTCAACGTCGTTGTCACGAGGAATTTCAAAAATTTCTTCTAAGGAGATTAATGGTACAACTTTACCTCTAAAATCAATTACTTTTTGATTATGTGCATTTAAAATATCAGATTTCTTAATAATAGATGTTTCAATAATGGATGAAAGAGGAATTGCATAAATTTCTTCTTCAATTTCAACTAACATTACGGAGATAATCGATAATGTTAATGGTAATTGAATAGAGAAAATGGAACCAACATCTTGAGTTGATTCAATTGAAATACTACCACCAAGTGATTCAATCGTTGTTTTGACTACATCTAGTCCTACGCCACGTCCAGAAATATCTGAAATGACTTCCGCAGTTGAGAATCCTGAAGCTAGGATTAGTTCATTAATTTGTTTATCTGTTAATGAAAGTGCGCTTTCTTTCGTAACAATACCTTTAGAAATGGCTTTCTTTAAAACTTTTTCTTGATTAATACCTGCGCCATCATCTTCAATTTCAATGAACACATAATTGCCGCTATGATATGCACGTAATACTACTGTACCTTCTTCTGGTTTTCCTTTTGCTTTACGTACCTCTGGGCTTTCAATTCCATGGTCAAGGGAATTTCGGATTAAGTGAACAAGTGGATCGCCAATTTCGTCAATTACTGTACGATCAAGCTCTGTTTCAGCACCAATAATTTCAAGATTAATCTTCTTATTTAGATCACGAGATAAAGAGCGTACCATTTTAGGGAAACGGTTGAATACTGTTTCAACAGGAACCATTCGCATTGTTAATACAATGTTTTGTAAATCACCCATAGTGCGGCTCATACGTTCTACCGTTTCATTTAATTCACCATGGTTTACTTCTGTTGAAATTGATTGTAGTCTTCCTCTATCAATCACTAATTCTTCAAATAGATTCATCAAAATATCTAAACGTTCAATACTAACACGAATCGTTTTACTAGATGCAGTATGAGATTGTGATTTTGATGGTGTAGTTACATTTTGTTTTGCCTCAATTTCTTCTGTTTGACTTTCATTTTGAGGCTCAGCTATAACTTCTACAGCTTTCTCTACTTGTGTAAGTTCTGTCGCTGATGTTGTAAATAATTCTTTAGTTAACGTTGTTACGATAACTTTATCAACCTCAGAAACTTTCATTATCTTTTTCTCGATTTCATCGCTAGAAGATTTCGTTACAAAAGCAACCTGGAATTGTTGGTCAAATTTTTCTTCCTCTAATTGATCGGCAGAAGGTACTGATTTGATGACATCCCCATTTTTCTCTAAAATATCAAATACCATAAATACACGAGCTGCTTTTAATAAACAGTCTTCACGAAGAGTTACTGTAATTTCAAAAGCATTATAGTCCTGGTCAGATGATTGTTGTAACACTGTTTTTTCATAGTCATCATATTGTAGATGTTTTACCTGAGTTTCTTCAGAGACAGTTGTTGCGGCAACTTCATCATTCACCTGAGCTTGAGCTTGGGTCACAATCGGTTGTCCAGATTCAATAGCCTTTAATTTAGCTACAGTTTCCTTTACGTCACGTTTACCGTCTCCGCCATCTGCAATGTCCATAATCATTTCTTCGAGATGATCAACTGATTCAAACACAACGTCTAACACTTCAGAATTCACTTTAATTTTATGGTTTCGTATAGCATCTAAAACATTTTCCATCTTGTGAGTTAAATCTGCTAAATCCTCGTATCCCATTGTGGCAGACATACCTTTTAATGTATGTGCGGAGCGGAAAATCTCGTTTACTAATCCCAAATCTTCTGGATTTTTTTCTAATTCTAAAAGATTATCACTACATGCTTGTAAATGTTCTTTACTCTCTTCAATGAACATTTCTAAATACTGGTTTAATTCCATCTATAGCCACTCTCCTTATTATCAAATTCACCTTAGCTTATTTGAGCCCATGATTTTTTTACGGGACACTTTAATTAGTAGATTTATATGTATTTCATGATTGTTTCAGCGATTTCTTCTACTACAACTATCTCGTCAACAAGCTTTGTTTCTACAGCAGATTTTGGCATTCCATAAACAATACAAGTTTCTTGTGATTCTGCAATTGCAATTGTTTTACCTGTACTTTTTAGTGCCATTAATCCTTTGGAACCATCAGCACCCATACCGGTCATGATGACTGCAATTTTATCGAAATCATTGTAATGACTCACATCTTCAAACATCACATCTACAGAAGGTCGATGGCCAGAACGTGGTGGCTCTGTTTGATCCAATA
>DATMFE010000138.1:0-11038 GCA_035556295.1 Ureibacillus sp. | reverse complement strand
GTCATGCAGAAGTTGGTTATTATAATAATGAACATCCTAAAGGAAAGAAGTACTCTGAAAACGAATTAAAGAAAAGAAGAGATGATTTTTATCGAAGAATAGAAGATGGCTTTATGAATATAGAAACTTTAAGCGAAATTGACTATGAGAAATTTATAAGTTTTAAAGCAGATGTTATTGATATATTAGAAGAAATAATTGATACAGATTTTGCTGCGGAACCATTTCGTTTTAGTCTAACAGATGAAGTAATGGCAATAGTTGAGAAATGGCGGAAAAGAAGGAATTCTTTCGAAAATGTAAAAATTGAGAGTATAAAAGATAAATCAATACATCAATTAGAATGTTTAAACCGATATTTTCATGGAATAAATGATTATTTTCATTTAATTAATGGTGATACGCTAATATTTAATAATCATCCCTTAAAAAAATTAGAAGAGTTAAAAAGGGAGACGGTCGCTATCAGGCATTCTTTAAACGAACTATTGAAGGAAATAGATAATTATTAAGGATTATATTTTGAACTTCCGAATAATTGAGTCTCAATGATAGTGTTAAAGTAAACATTTGATAATTTACAAGTTTTATTTAAGGTTAGGCAATTCTACTACATTTCTATATTTAAATTGTCCACCCTCAACACTCACCACATTGTGAAGCTGTCGCTTGGTTGGATTTATTATTGTAACCCAATAATAAACCCTTGTGCCACACAACAAACCCATAGGAAAATCAAACAAAGTTCTGATATACCTGTGGAAATCGTGTGGATAAAGGCAGGAAAAAAAGGAAGAAAAAAGAGGGTGGGAACAAGAATCCAACCTTTTTCATTCTGGGAAAAGGTGAGAGGAAAAGAAGGGAAATCCTTGTTTTATCAACGTTTGAACGAAAGTGTGAGGGGTTCTCAAGAACCCCAAAAGCAAGAAAAAAAGCAGGAAAATCCCTTTCCTTTTCCCTAAATCCTGTTCCCTGTCCTATGACATTATTTTAATTTAAAATAAAGTTGTGGGAGAAAAAAGTGAGAAAAAAACGGGAAAATGACTAATTCGTGCAGAACTCTATTTTAAATGGAAGAAATTAGGTAGTGTAGGAATGCGGGTTGAGAGGGTGTGGAGTAGCAGGAGTTTATTTTTACTGAACAATTATAAGTGAAAGTAGGACGAATTTCCGTTGGTGGTGAAATTCGTTCTTTTTGTTCTTAAAATCATCAAGTAATATTTTGCTTTGACAAACTTCTAAATTTCTAAAAGTCATCAGATGACTTTAGGTGTTAGATAATAATATAGAAAGATTTTTACCTAGACATTTTGTATAATAAGCATAAACGTGTATTTCACATAACAGAACGAGGTGTATCCTTTGAAATTCACAAAAGTAAAAACGAAAAAAAAATATGAAGAAATTTGTGAAATACTTCTAGAAAAAATTCAATCAGGTGAATTGAAACCCGGGGATCGTTTAGATTCCGTTGACTATATGGCAGAACAACTTCAGGTAAGTAGATCCGCTGTGCGTGAAGCATTATCCGCACTAAAAGCGATGGGCCTCATTGAAATTAAGCAAGGATCCGGTACATTCGTGAAGGAATTCACTGAACAAAAATTAGATTTTCCTCTTTCCACTTCGATTCTTGCACATAGAGAGAATATCCCTCATTTATTAGAACTAAGAAAGATTATTGAGGTTGGCACGGTTGCTAGTGCTGCAAGAAATCGTACAAAAGAAGATATTGAAAATATAAATGCAATACTTGAAAAAATGAAAACTGTTCAAGGCGATGAAGAACTTGGTGAAAAGGTGGATTTTGAATTTCATATGGCGATTGCCGAAGCATCTCATAACCCACTACTCCCGAACCTACTCGATCAAGTATCTGGTCTTACAATTGATTTAATGCGAGAAACGCGAAGAATTTGGTTATTTTCAACACAGACCACGAGCGAACAGCTTTATGATGAACATATGCAAATTTACTTAGCAATTAAACAGCAAAACCCCGAGCTTGCTGAACTAGCAATGTACTCCCATTTAAGTAACGTGGAAAAAATACTAATGCAATATGTTAATGAATCAAAGTAAAGAATATATTAGTTATAAGAGAACCGCCATTTTGTACGCTGTTACAAAGTGGCGTTTTCTTATGTATTGAACAATGTACTCTCAGTAAAATCATTTTCATATATTAATGGGAAAGATAGAAGTCGGTTGTTCATATAATTTTTATAGTGACACTTTCACTATTCTTTATAGAAGTAAGGTACTTATTGATGCTAATTTACCTAATTTTCGAAAAATATAGTGAAATTTCTATAAACATGTTACGATTAATTCATCAGATGACCTGTTGAATATTAAGGGGGATTTATATGAAAGTCACATTATTTGCTACATGCCTTGTCGATCTTTTTCAAGGAAACGTTGGGAAAGCAACTGTAGAACTTCTTGAGAGACTTGGTTGTGAAATCGATTTTCCAACAACCCAAGTATGCTGTGGACAACCTTCATATAATAGCGGCTATGTCGAACAATCAAAAGGGTCCATGAAAAATATGATAAAAGCATTTGAACATGCAGAGTATGTTGTTACACCATCAGGTTCTTGTGCTTACATGTTTAAAGAATATCCACATATTTTTAAAGGCGATTCCGAGTGGGAACACAAAGCACAACAATTAGCGAACAAAACATATGAGTTAACAGATTTTATTGTAAACATTTTAAAGGTAGAAAATGTTGGTGCTCGTTTAGTAGGAAAAGCAACCTATCATACTTCTTGTCATATGACACGTTTACTAGGTATAAAAGAGGCACCTATTAAGCTATTAAAACATGTAGAAGGTTTAGAATATGTCGAGTTACCTGGTAAAGAGCGATGTTGTGGCTTTGGTGGTACATTTTCTGTCAAAATGGGGAACATTTCTGGCCAAATGGTAGACGAAAAGGTGTGTAATGTTGAAGAAACAGAAGCAGACATTTTAATCGGAGCAGATGCTGGCTGCTTAATTAATATTGGTGGTCGCATCGACCGTACTGGTAAACCGATTCGAGTCATGCATATTGCAGAAGTGTTAAATAGTCGCTAAGGGGGGATTGTTATGGCAATGAAAACGAGTGATGAGCAATTTAAAAGTCGTGTAGCGAATAACTTAAATGATGCATTTATGCGTGGAGCAGTATCCGCAGCACAAACAAGATTCCAAACTCGACGTCAAGCACAAGTAGATGAATTAGGAAACTGGGAAGATTGGCGTGCACATGGTGAGGAAATTCGAAAACACGTTCTTGAAAATTTAGATGCATACCTTTACGAGTTAAGTGAAAACGTTGTAAAGCGTGGGGGGCATGTATTTTTTGCGAAAACTGGAGAAGAAGCATCCGAATACGTAAAAAAGATTGCGCTACAAAAACAAGCGAAAAAAATCGTGAAAGCAAAATCAATGGTTACAGAAGAAATTCATTTAAATGCAGCGCTTGAAGAAACAGGCTGTGAAGTAGTTGAGACTGACCTTGGTGAGTATATTTTACAATTAAATGATCATGAACCGCCTTCACACATTATCGTGCCACCATTACATAAAAACCGCCATCAAATTCGCGAAATTTTCGCAAATAAAATTGGCTACGAAAAAACTGAGCAACCAGAGGAAATGGCACTTTACGTTCGCGAAAAGCTACGTCAAGAATATTTAACAGCGGATATCGGGATTACTGGGTGTAACTTTGCGATAGCTGAAAGTGGTACTGTGACACTCGTGACGAATGAAGGAAATGCTGATCTTGTTACTGCATTACCAAAAACACATATTGCTGTAATGGGAATGGAGAGGATCGTTCCTACATTTGAAGAAATGGAAGTATTAGTAAGCTTACTAACACGTAGCGCTGTTGGTCAAAAACTAACGAGTTATATTACGATGCTAACAGGTGTTAAAGGCGAAGGTGAAACAGACGGTCCAGAAGAATTCCATTTGGTGATCGTCGATAATGGACGTTCAAAAATACTAGGAACTGAATTTCAATCGGTTTTACAATGTATCCGTTGCGCTGCCTGTGTAAATGCTTGCCCTGTTTATCGCCACGTAGGTGGACATAGCTATGGCTCGATTTATTCAGGTCCAATTGGTGCCGTATTAACCCCACTGCTAGGTGGGTATGATGATTTCAAAGAATTACCTTATGCTTCTACCCTTTGTGGTGCTTGTACAGAAGTATGCCCGGTAAAAATTCCATTACACGAATTGCTGCATAAGCATCGTCAAAAAATTGTAGAACAAGAGGGAAAAGCCCCTATTTCTGAACGGTTACTAATGAAAGCATTTGGTATTGGTGCATCAACTTCATCACTCTTTAATGTGGCAACAAAGGTCGCTTCACCAATAATGTCTCCTTTCGTAAAAGACGACAAAATTACGAGTGGACCAGGCCCATTAAAAGCATGGACTGAAGAGCGTGACTTCCCAGCTCCTAATAAAGAAAGCTTCCGTAACTGGCTAAAACAACGTCAGAAAGGGGATCAATCATGACAATTCAAAATCGAGATCAATTTTTAAATACTATCGCCAATAGCCTTGGTCGACCTGTCCGAACAAAAGTGGATCGTCCACAATGGAAATACTTGCCCCAACATGAAGTCTTAAAAAATGCTTCTCAAGATGAGCTTGTGGAAGTATTAAAAGAACAATGTAAGAACATACATACTGTATGTTTACAAACGACAACCGCTAACCTGACGAATACTTTACATCAAGTCGTAACAGACTTTGGTGGGAAATCAGTGGTAGCGTGGAAAGATGAGCGCTTTGATAATTTCGGGGTTTCACCATTATTCAAGCAATGGCAAGAGAGTGGCATAAAATTTTACGAATGGAATTCCAAGGACCCAGAGCAAAATATTCGCGAAGCAGAAAAGGCGAATATAGGGATTACAATTAGTGAAATTACTTTAGCAGAGTCTGCAACAGCGGTGCTCTATAGCCACCCGAACAGAGGTCGTACAATGAACTTTTTACCAGAAAAGTCGATTGTACTCATACCAAAAAGTTCCATTGTGCCTCGTATGACCCAAGCAGCACAACAAATTCATAAACAAATAGAAAGCGGAGAACAAGTACCTTCTTGTATTTTATTTATGTCGGGTCCTAGTAATTCTGCAGATATTGAGATGGTATTGATTGTAGGCGTACATGGTCCAGTGAAAGCAACATATATTGTGATTGAAGATCAATAAGAAATAATAGAGAAAAAGTTAACTTAAATAAATAGATAGTAAAAGGAAAACCAGCTTAGTTGAATTCCTAAGCTGGTTTTTGAATTATGATATAACGTTTTTTCTTGCGTTTTGTGGCCATATTAAACCAATTATAACACCAACTAGAGCTGGTAAAATCCAACCAAGTCCAATAGCGTAAAATGGTAGATTGTCCATGTAGAACGATCTAACCGATTCAAACAAGGAGAGAGAAGTGTTAGGTAAACTGCCAACCAACGAGCTATAGCCGTCAAAGAAACTTACACAAAAAGTGAAGAATATGGCAGTTGCGTAAACACTCTGCTTATGGCGGAAGAATGATGAACAAAGAGTTAATAAAATTAGAACAATTGCAATAGGATACAGCAACATTAATACGGGTACAGCAAATTGAATGATATTAGTTAGACCAAAATTTGCTATGATAAAAGATACGAGACACAATATTAGAACAAACAATTTATAGCTGATTTTAGGAAAAACGCCGTTAAAAAACTCACTACAAGACGTAATCAATCCGATACTCGTTTTTAAACAGGCTAGTACGATGATGATCGCGAGTAGAATATTCCCATACGATCCGAAATAGTGCTGAGCTACTGCAGCAAAGATTAAACCGCCATTTTCATATGTTCCAATGGCAGTCACACTTGACGCTCCTATATAGGTAATGAGTCCGTAAATCAGCAACATCAGTACCATGGTGAAAATGCCTGATTTTAACGTCGCCTTTGCAATCTCTTTTGAATCAGTGATCCCTTTTCTCTTAATTGCCTGAATGACAACGACACCAAAAGCGAGTGAAGCTAGAGCATCCATCGTATTATAGCCTTCTTTAAACCCTGTAATAAAGGCAAAGTCGCTATAATCACCAGTTGGTTGACCGAAATGACCCATTGGTTTAACGATAGCAATGAAGATGATGATAAATAAAAACAGTAAAAACGCAGGGGTTAAATATTTGCCAATATAGTCTATAATCTTTGCTGGATTTAAAGAAAAGTAATAGACAATTGCGAAAAAAATAAAGCTAAACAGCCCTAAATATAAACTACTTTGTGCTGGATTGATATACGGCTCAAATCCCACAACAAATGGTACTGTTGCTGTCCTTGGAATTGCAAAAAACGGTCCAATGGTTAAGTAAAGTGCCACTGAGAAGACAACTCCGAAAATCGGATGGACCCTCCCAGCTAAATCACGTAAACCACTACTTCCTGATAATCCAAATGCTAATATACCTAAAATTGGAAGGCCAATTGCGGTTGTAAGGAATCCGATTAATGCGGGCCAAAAATTTGTGCCAGCAAGTTGCCCCATTTGTATTGGAAATATTAAATTTCCCGCACCAAAGAACATGCCAAACAACATCGTCCCGATAATTGCATAGGTAGAAAATGATACTTTTTGTTGCATATTTATGTTCCCTTCTAGATGAATTCAATCTATTTTACACCAAATTACAGTTAGCTAATAATGAGTTGATGAAATAATTTAGAATACTTTAATTCATATAAAAGTATCTGAAAATATCTCACACTAGGAGTATTGGGATGAAAATAATATGATAGATGGAGATGTTATGAATTTAATCAAAAAGAGTAAAATAGATAATTTCATTAACATATAGAAGGTGATAAGTTGAGTGAATTATATTTTAAATATGGAGAAACAGAAATAAATTATTTAAAAAGTAAAGACAAAAAACTTGGTGAGATAATTGATAAAATAGGGCATATTTACCGCGAAGTAGATTCTGACTTATTCTCTGCTGTTGTTAACACGATTATCGGACAACAAATATCAACGAAAGCTCAAACAACTATTTGGAAGAGAATATGCGATGAATTGGGAGAAATAAATGCTGATACTGTTTTGAATGCTGGAGTTGAAAAGATTCAACAATTCGGTACCTCTTTTCGTAAAGCAGAATATATTATAGATTTTGCAAAGAAAGTAAAATCCGGTGAATTTGACCTTGCTGGTATTAGTGAAAAAACAGATGAAGAAGTTATCGCTGAGCTTTCTTCACTAAAAGGAATTGGTGTGTGGACTGCGGAAATGATTATGCTTTTCTGTCTGCAACGGCCAAATGTGTTTAGCTATGGTGACTTAGCGATACTTAGAGGAATGCGCATGGTCTATCATCATAAAGATATTGATCGAGATAGGTTTGAGAGATATCGTAGACGTTTCAGTCCATATTGCAGTGTAGCAAGCCTATATTTCTGGGCAGTAGCTGGTGGTGCTATTGAAGGAATGAAAGATTATAAAGTAAATAAAAAATGATAATAGAGGTGCGGACCATGTACTACTCGACACATTACAAATCTCCTGTAGGAGAAATCTTGCTAGCAAGTGATGAAAATAACATTATTGGTCTTTGGATTGGCGAGCAGAAATATATTGGAAACACCATGCCAAAAGATATTATTAAGAAAGATGATATTCCAGTATTACAAGAAGGTTTTGCATGGTTGAATGATTACTTTTCAGGTAAGAAGCCAAGATTATCTAGGCTACCACTTGCCCCAATAGGTGGAGAGTTTAAGCAGCAAGTGTGGAAAATACTTACTGAAATTCCGTATGGTGAGCTGACAACTTACGGTGAAATTGCAAAAGAAGTTGCAAAACGGATGGGAAAAGATAGGATGTCTGCACAAGCAGTAGGTGGTGCTGTCGGACACAATCCGATTTCAATCATTATACCTTGCCACCGTGTGGTAGGAGCCACCGGTAGTTTGACCGGGTACGCAGGTGGGATTGAGAAAAAGGTGAAGCTATTAAAGCACGAAGGAACAGATATGGCAGGATTATTTGTGCCAGTAAAAGGAACTGCACTATAGGGTTTGCAGTGTATATTAAAGTAACCAACCATTGCGTAATCGCGTGTTTGAAATTAGATAATTAATAATCTAGAACGGATCCTTAATAAGGGGATTCGTTCTTTTTTTATTTGAACTTTCGTATTTATTGAAGAGAGAAGTTAAATTAAATGCTTAATGTGTTTGGAGGAGGTATATTTGAAAATCTGGTTACTAACAAGTGTTGGGAAGAATTTGAGGTTCTAAACTTTACGAAAGATGAAGATCGTAATTATTTTTCTGAGAATTTTATAGGTGTTCCTATACAAGATTGGATTTCTCCTTTAGTGACAATCTACCAAGAGGGACAACAAAGTGATTTTCCGCCGGGACTTTTATCTGTGCCTATTTTTAGTGAAAAGGCAATCGATGCTCTATATGAACTGTTAAAGGATCAAGTCCAACTCTTTCCTTTCAATACAACGAATAATAAAAAATAATACGCTGGTAATGTAATAAATGTCCTAGATTGTTTGGATGGCAACCGCTGCGAAGTGAAAAGATTTAGAAACGGGAGAATCATGAAATATTTAAACTATGCCTTTATCGAGGAAAAGGTAAAGGAACAGGATGTATTCAAGGTAGTAAATCATGAATCAAAAATAACAATTTCGACTAAGGTATTTGTTTCTGATTCTTTTAGAGAAAAAGTACTGACATCTAATCTTGTAGGTTTTGACTTTATTGAAGTCTGGGATTCAAACCAAAATACTTCAAAGAAAGAACATGTATTTGAAATAACAAACCTATCAGAAGAATCCTATACATTTGATGCAGCGTTAAATTATTCAGTACTGAACGATGTAACTTTTTATAGTGACAAATGGGCAATCCGCTATAGTCGTGAGGGAGAATTTGAAGTGGGTCAACTACAAGACACAGGTTCTTTTTCATGGGTCACATCTATTTATACTCCACCTCAATTCATAGAAATGAAATGGAGAAAGAAAATATAGGAAAAGTAATACATCAGTCGTAAAGTTACCAGAAGAGAGTATCTTTACGTCGTAAATATTCTCCTCCATATTAGTACAACTCTTATATTCATTAGAAGACTAAATACTGGCAAAGCATCAAGCTATAGTTGTATGATGCAATTCAATTTGTCTTTTAGGAACTATACAACGTTGACAAAGTGTATATGGAACAATATCAAACATGAAAAGTTTTTCTTTAAGTCTAGTTAATCGTATTTCGGGACTAATACTATTATTATTTTGCCTATATGGTATAATGACTGGGATTGGTTAAAGTATGAATAGGGGAGGTTACCGCTACAACGGTAGCTTTTTTTATTTTCCCTATACCTAACAACTTTTGGCCGTTTCTTTCAAAGTATTGATAGAGTTTTCAAAGCAAGTTATATGCTTGCTGCTTCAAACATAGTATCTATTGGAATAAAGTTAATCTTGGAGTTTGCTATTATCAATAAGTTAACTATGTTAATCTATCTTAACGCGCCGAAATTTTGAGAATCTACAACATGAAACTATATGGGGAGAATATAAATATGAAAAAGAAAATGAGTTATTTAATTTTACTTTTAACAACCATTTTTATGGTTGGTTGTACCGATATAGAAGAACCATCTAGTACAGATGGAAATATAGATTTACAAGAAGAAACTACAGTAAATACAAATGAAAATAGTAAAAGTGAAGAAACGGTTACTACCGTTGTTGATGAAACAGAAAAAGAGGAAACACCAACCCAATCAAATAATGAACTGTTCGCAGGATACAAGCTTATTGAGGTTGATGGTGGTGATTTGTCTGGATATCGTGAACCTAAAGTTGTCGTTGACATTGGTTACGGAGACCGTAAATACTGGGCATTTACGAATGAATACGGGCAACTAGTGCGTGTCATTGCTGACGAGATCATCCTTCAAGATGACCGTAATGAGCCTGTATTATCGTCTGGCAGATATTATCCGGATGAAGCAAAGGTTCCTGGTGTTGAGAGTCCCGTATTAGATGAAGGACATATCATTGCTGATTCTCTTGGAGGGGTATCGAATGCATATAATATTACCCCACAAGATAGTACGCTCAACAGACATGGTGATCAAGCTTATATGGAGGATGCAATCCGTAAAGCTGGTGGAGCGACACATTTTGAAGCAATTATCACATATCCAAATACAGAAACACAGATCCCTTCAAGTTATCAATATACTTATACGATAAAGGGGAAAGAGATTGTTGATAAATTTGACAATGTGAACCCGGATAAAGTAAACGAATCACTAGGTTTAACAGGTAGTAAGCCTTCTAATTCAACTAGTTCAAACACAAACACAAACACAAACACAAACACAAACACTAATTCGAACACAAAAGGCGATATTTCTAGTGTTGATACAAACGGTAATGGCCAGGTGACGATTAAAGAAGCAAAAGATGCTGGATATAGTATGCCAATAACTCGTGATCATTGGTTATACCCTTATATGGATGACCGTGATAATGACGGTATGGTAGGGGAATAAACCCTTAAAACTTTGAGAGAAAAATAATTGAATAATAAAGAAGGATTAAATAACGAATTCCGGTTGTGGAATTCGTTATTTTTATTGAAGGGATGCATTTGAACAAGAGTTCCCTATTACAGCTCTAAAGAATATATATGTAACAAAAATAATAAATGGGGGAAAGTTGTGGAGTTTAGCGGGAGGTTGAGTTTAAGTGTTGGTTGGATCACTTTATTTTTAATGGGTATTGATTTATATGTAGTATCCCCGCTACTACCTTTTATTTCGGAAGCCTATAATGTTAGTTCAGCGATGACTGGGTGGATGGTAACAGTTTTTGCGGTGACTTACGCTTGTTTCGCTCCCTTTTTTGGGTGGCTTTCAGATAAAAATGGAAGGAGAACATTCATTACATTTGGTTTATTTTTGTTCGTCATTTCTAACATATTA
>DATMFE010000137.1:0-3642 GCA_035556295.1 Ureibacillus sp. | reverse complement strand
ATATTAGAAAAAAGAGGAGAGTTATTAGAAAAAAAGCCATAGTTATTAGAAAAAATGAAGGACATATTAGAATCTAGCCATAAAAGCTGCTTTAAAGAAATAGATATTAGAAAAAAGAGGTTAGTTATTAGAAAAAAAGCTAGAGTTATTAGAAAAAAATGAAGGACGTATTAGAATCTAGCCATAAATGCTGCTGTAGGGAGAAAGATATTAGAAAAAAGAGGCGAGTTATTAGAAAAAAAGCCATAGTTATTAGAAAAAATGAAGGATGTATTAGAATCTAGCCATAAAAGCTGCTTTAAAGAGATAGATATTAGAAAAAAAAGGTGTGTTATTAGAAAAAAACTGATAGTTATTAGAAAAAATGAAAGACTTATTAGAATCTTCTTCATTAAAAAAGAGAGAAACCCACATAAATAGGGACTCTCTCTATACTACTTCATCTCAAAGATATTATTAGGAATTAAATAAGATCTACCACGTTTATCTCCAACAGCCTCAAGATTTAAATTACTTAAGATTTTAGAAGCATTATATACTGATTCGATATTAAAAAAATCACGAAACTCTCTATTAGTAATAGAATTATTTAGAAGTATACGATAGTCGTTTAATGCACGTAGATGATCATGCTTATTTCGACTCCCACATTTCGGACAGTTCCAAGCTCCGCCCTTGTACTTCATCTGGACTTGAAAATTACAGAATTCACATAACACGCCTTTCCTAATGCGCGATATATCAATTGTAGGTTTAACCTCAACCCGTTTTAATCTCGCAAGTAATACTTTTGATAGTTTTGTTATCTGCTTTTCTGGCAGCTCTTCCTTATATTTTAGCAATAGCTTTTGGACAAAATGCCGTAGTCCGCTCGTATGGAAGATTGGAAAATTGTTGGGGACATTACCGATGATCGTTGCGGGATTAGAAAATACTAGGGCACCTTCAATTGGAAGTGAAATTTTCAACTGATTTAGCAACCTGTTGAGGTGCTGTGAATGACGTCTTATCTGATCGATTGGACTAGCATAGCTTTTTAAAGTGTTATCCAGTCTAGTGATAATCATTTGGTGCTTATTTTCATCAATGTCAACTCGTCCAGAAATATTTTTAATTTCTAATATAAGCATAAATTTTGGATTAAGTAAGAGGGTGTCAATTTGGTGGGGATAGCCAAATTCATTTTCAAATTCATAATTAAACAATAAATAATGACTTCCAAGGTCCGGCATGTCAAACCATTCTCGATCAACCCACTTTTCGCCTTCAAAGCCAGCGAGCTGTCGATTATAGTTTTCTTTAAAGTAAAGATAGTCTTGGTCACTAGCATCTAATCGTCGAAGTAACGCTTCTAGCATGACTAACTTATTTGATCTAGTCCTCTCTAGTAGCAACAATTCTAGATATCACCTCCTTATCTACTATAATAATTTCCGCAACGAGTAATATAAACCAAAAAATAAAAACTGCCCCAAACTTATCATTTGGGACAGGCACCCCCCTCAAAATCATATCTTTCAAACTCCAATATTTCCCTTCAATGGTGCAAGATACTTCAGTAACACTAACGCAACCTATGATATATTATTCTAGGATAATTTACAGCAAATCTTCATTTAGAAGAGTTAATCATAGAAAGGAAGAATAAATGAATGTATAAAAAAGGTGCTAGCCTTTTCGTTATTTTAATATTTTTTATAACTTTTTCATTATATACAAGCCCTAATGTTTCAGCGGAAAGCCACATTTCAGAGGTACCAGAAGGATATGTGGGTATCTATACAGCTGAAGATTTAAATAAAATGCGTGAAAACCTTAATAGTAAGTATATTTTAATGAATGATATTGACCTCTCGCATGCAACTTCAGAGGGGGGCGATTTCTACCACAATGGTGCTGGTTGGGAGCCGATTGGTACAAAGGAGAAACCATTTGAAGGAACATTTGATGGGAATGGATACAACATAATCGGAATGAAAATCAACATAAAAACCGATCAAACTATTTATGCGGGGCTATTTGGTTACGGTGAGGATTTAACAGTTCAAAACCTTGGAATGGTCAATAGTTCAATTACTGTAGAAAATACCTCGATCTATTCGGATTCATCGGATGTATACGCCGGTGCTATTGTAGGTTATATCGACACATCCTATCCTACTCGTGGGAGTATTGATCATTCCTATAACACGGGTAATATAAAAGCTAATTCCATGTTCGACTCATATGCTGGTGGATTAGTAGGTTTTGCGGAAATGACTAATATTACAGAATCCTATAATACTGGGGATATTAGTGCGAATGAAGCTGGAGGAATTATAGGAAAATTACAATCTAGTGAATCCACGATTATTTCAAGCTACAATGAAGGAAAAATTACAGCTGAAGAATATGCTGGAGGAATTGTCGCAACTACATTTGGTAAACAAATTAAGGATAGTAAAAACAAAGGGGATATTATTAGTAATAATATCGCTGCCGGAATTGCGGGTTATACTGCGTCGAATATTAGTATAATTAATGCTGTAAATGAAGGTAAAATCACAGGAGATTATCGTGCAGTTGGGTTAGTTGGCAGTCTTGGTTATAACTCCACAATCCAGGGAAGTCAAAACCGTGGTGATGTTACAGCAACTGACTATGCAAGTGGAATAGCTGGTGGACTTTCTAGTTCAATTATCGTAGATAGTTATAATACAGGCCATATTATTTCCAAAGAATTCTATGCTGCAGGAATAACTTTTAGTTCAAATAATAAATCTACAATACTTAGAACCTATAATGCAGGAACGGTTGAAGCGTACTATACAGGTGCTGGTATTACTACTACAAATTATCAAAATTCAACAATCCGAGATACTTTTAATATTGGTGACGTAAAATCAAGGAATCATGTTAGTGGAATCGCGGGTAACAATTATGGACTCATTGAAAATACCTATAATCTAGGGAATATTGATTCATCTTATTCTTTTAGTTATGAAGCTGCAATTGTAGGGAAAAACGAATCTGGAACTGTTACGAATAACTATTATTTAAATACAGCTTCTAATGGTGTTCTACCTACTAACGGTTTAGATACAGATGAAGGTGCTCGCAGTATTACCTATGAACAATTACAAGACGCTTCTACCTTCCAAGGGTTTGACTTTGATTCAACTTGGACAATGAATGGGAATGAAGATTTTAAATTTCCAGAGTTAAAGGATAATCAAGTGGACGCAACTGAGGAAATACTTGATGTTGTCACTAAGTCGAATCCAAATAAAGAAACATATGTAGAAGGGGAACCCCTTGATATAACGGGTGCCGTGATTACTGCACGTACAAATTTCGGTAATACTTCCGATGTGGAAGTGACACCAGATATGGTGGTAAGTAACTATAATCCAAATCAAATTGGAGGACAGAATGTCAAAGTTGCTTATCAAGATAATTTCGCCTATTTTTATGTCAGAGTGAATGAAAAAGACCGAATTCCTCCAAAAGAGGTGACGGATATACAAGTAAGTTCAACAACCAATACAGTCGAAATTACTTTTACAAATCCAACAGATACTGATTTTGTTACTGCAAAATTGTATGTGTATGGTGAATATGTTGGCGAAGTAAAAGACGGACACTACTTACTAGAAGAGCTAT
>DATMFE010000136.1:0-2327 GCA_035556295.1 Ureibacillus sp. | reverse complement strand
TGTTCATTTGCGCAACATTTTTATCACATCGGATAAAGAAGTGAAAATTATTGATGTGGCTCGATTTAGACAAGTGAAAGTTTGTACTCAATGGGAAGATTTAAAAAGTGCATTTTATTGTTATTATAAAAAGCCGTATTTTCCAAAGAAAATTCCTGAATTTATGTTGAATAGTATTGCAGCGCTGTATAAGAAAAATCTTCTTAAAGTCAATCGTGCAAGAAGCTCCGAATTTTATCAGCGATGAGAAAGGCTTATTCTAGTGTATAAGGAGAGAAGAGAATGAAAAAAAAGATACTAGCTTTTGGAATGATGGGAATGGTGTTTCTAAGTGGTTGTTCCTTACTTGGAGAGGTAAATGATTCCTTAGAGTATGCGAATGCGACGACAGAATATATGAATACGGCACAAGATTTTGCGAATGAAGTACCAGAACTAGCTAACAACGCAGTCGCAAGTGAAGAAGCGAGACAACAGCTAGAAGAGGAACTTACTCTTATGAAAGAAGAAATAAATGAGTTTAATAATATCGAAGCTCCTGCTGTTGCAGAAGATCTTCATGCTCAGATTGTCAGCACCAATGAAAAGCTAGAAGAAGGGATTGACCTATATTTAACAAATATTGAAAATGGTCAGCTGGATCCCGCTATACTAGAGAACTCGGAAATTTTAACAACCGTAAATGAAGTTTCAAGTTTGATGGAGCAAATTGAGAAATTAACGAATTGATTGTAGAATGTATGATTCATGTTTGAGGCTGTGTTCAAAAATATTATTGATTAAATGAACTAAAAATCAACAGCGTCCTATCACAAAGACATTTCCGGAAAAAGTTTAAATTAATTCAATAAAACTGCAAGGAGGCTATCTGGTGTAATCATCACCTGATGCCTTTTTTATATTCTCTCTCCTTCTTTAATGAATTATGGTACATTTTTTATATAGATTTACAAAAATAGGAGAACAACATGAAGAAAGTAACGAAGTTTATGAAAAAACCATGGTTTCTCGGTGTTCTAGTGTTCACCATGGCTATAGTCGTCATTTGGAATATACCAATTGAGAAAAGAAAATATGGGTTTTCACAAAGTGGTTTAGCTACGGACTATACAGGTCTGCTGCCTGAACGAATTGAAAAAGTTGTGAATGTCCACAATCGAAACGAATTACAAAGAATCGTTCAAGAAGCTAATAAAAAAGGCAAGCATATTTCTATCGCTGGATTACAGCATTCTCAAGGTGGACATACCTATTATAAGGATGGAATTGTACTTGATATGCGAGGGTTCAATCGTATATTAGAGGTTGATAAGCAAGCTAAAACAGTTCGAGTAGAGAGTGGAGCCAGTTGGGAAGGTGTTCAGGAAGCTGTCACTCCGTACGGTTTAGCGTTACAAGTTACACAATCACAATCGATTTTTACGATTGGAGGTTCCTTATCTGTTAATGCTCACGGAAGAGATATTCGCTTTGGTCCAATGGCTGAAACGGTTCGTGAAATGACGGTATTAACTCCAACAGGAGAAATAAAGCAACTAACACGTGATGATTCAGAAGAATGGATGACATACATATTAGGGGGCTATGGATTATTCGGTGTCATTTTAGATGTAACCCTAAATCTTACGGAAAATGAAGTATACACCATTCATACGGAAAAAATAGAGACGGAAAAGTATGAGTCGTATCTTCATAGAGTGCTAGAAAATAAAAATATTGCGATGCACTATGCAAGAATAAGTGTAGCACCGAGCGCATTTTTAGATGAAATGTATGTGATCGATTATAACAAAACAAGAAAACAGGATAATACAACGTCGCTCAAAGAAGAAGAAGGAGTTCGAGTCAGTAAGTTTGCTCTTGATTTAGGAAGAAAAGGGGGAATGCTTGAGGATTTATTTTGGGAATCGCAAAGGCTGTATATCAATTCAATTGATGGTAAAACGATTACACGTAATAATGCTATGCGTTCAGAATCTACATTTATGGAATTTACTACGCCTGGCAGGGTAGAGGTTTTACAAGAGTTTTTTATTCCAGTTGATTTATATGAAGAGTATATGAAAAGCTTGAAAGTCTTGCTTCCTCATAATGATCAAGATGAGGATTTTAAAGTGCATAATATTACAGTACGATATGCAGCAAAAGACAACATGACAAGTCTCCCTTATGCAAAGGAAGATATGTTAGGTCTTGTCGTATTGATTCAGCATGGATTAAAAGAGAAAGAGATTGCTCACGCTAAAACGATGATTCAGAAGTGGACGGATGTAACATTACAATATGGCGGTACCTATTATTTGCCTTATTATCCTTACCAAACAAAG
>DATMFE010000135.1:0-3120 GCA_035556295.1 Ureibacillus sp. | reverse complement strand
TAATCTAAAAATGTTATTATTCATCCGTGTTCCTCCTCAACTTTATTCTAGAACATTATACCTATAAATACATTTTTTTGTCCCATCTATTGAATGAAGAGGAGCATTACTTAAACAAAGCAAAAGTCTGTGTTGTTTTGGTACCGAGGTAGATTGTGAAATATAACACTTAAAGTAAAGGGTGCTTATGTTAAAGACGGGATGGCTGCGGCGATCCCGTTTTCTTATTGTGCTAAAGGGCAGGTTAATGGAAGAAGGTATATAGAAAAATTTTTAATATATAACTAAAAATGATCGCCCCTTGGACGACCATTTTTAGTTGATTCTTATTTTTTATTAAAAGAAATAAAGTTAATTGGCTGAGGAGATGGCGGTGCACAACAAAGAGACAAATCGCGTGCTTCTCCTGCTGATTCAAATTCAGAATCCTCTTTTGTATAGAAAATCTCCCAGGCGTTTCCATCTGGGTCATAAACCCATACCTTATCTTGAACAGCATAACAACACGTTGTATTCATTTCATCAATTAAAATCAATCCGTCTTTACGAAGACGTTCTCCCATTTTTAAAACATCTTCTGTATTATTCACTTGAAAACCTAAGTGATTTAAAACCCCTTTTTCGTTAAATGACCTTACATTTAATGAAAAGTGAAGGGCTGGCTCATCTAATTCAAATTTGGCATAGTTCTCTTTTACCTTTGTCGGTTCTGCTCCAAAAAAGCTTTTATAAAATTTTAACGATTCCTCTAAATTTGTACAGTTTACTGCAACGTGCATTCGATTAATCACTTATTTCCCCTCCTGTGCAAACTTTTGAATTCGTTCGCCAATTTCATCACGAACACGCTGGAAGAAAGCCCATTTTTCTTCATCTGTTCCTTCCGCCTTAGCAGGGTCATCAAATCCCCAGTGTTCACGCTTTACCTGTGGTGGTGTCATCGGGCATTTGTCAGCCGCATCACCACATAAAGTAACCACTAAATCCGCATTATTTAAAATTTCAGGGTCAATAATATCAGAAGTTTGATTTGAAATATCAATTCCGGCTTCATTCATCGCTTTTACTGCATTCGGATTTAATCCATGTGCTTCAATACCAGCACTACGGACTTCCCACTCGTCTCCTAAATGTTTTTTTGCCCAACCTTCTGCCATTTGGCTTCTGCAAGAGTTTCCTGTACATAAGAAATAAATTGATTTTTTAGACACGATGTATTTCTCCTTTTAGTAAAGTAATAAGGTGACGTATAGACCTAGTAAAGTAATAAATAAGATTGGAATTGTTAAAACAATACCTGTTTTGAAATAAGTTCCCCACGAAATTTTAACCCCTTTTAGAGATAAAACGTGAAGCCACACTAAGGTTGCCAATGATCCGATTGGTGTAATTTTTGGACCTAAGTCAGACCCAATAACATTGGCATAAATAAGAGCTTCTCGGACTGTACCAGAAGTATTCGTTTCAGCAATAGCGAGTGCATCAATCATTACGGTTGGCATATTATTCATCAAGGATGATAAGAAGGCTGCAATAAAGCCCATACCTATCGTCGCAACAAATAAACCTTGTTCAGCCGTTGCTTGGATGATACTAGCTAACGAATGAGTTAGCCAAGCATTTCCTAATCCATATACGACTACATACATCCCAATCGAGAAAAATACAACATTCCAAGGAGCACCTTTTACCACTGCTTTTGTGTTAACAACTCGACTCCTTCTCGCCATCCATAAAAAGAAGAGAGCAATAAATCCTGCAATAATTGAAACGGGGATCTGAATGAATTCGCTAGAAAAATAACCCATCAGTAATATCCCAAGAACATACCATGAAAGACGAAACATTTTAATATCCTTAATTGCGTCTACAGGTTTCTTTAATTTTGATAAGTCATACGTATTTGGAATGTTTTTCTTGAAATAAATTAATAAGATTGTGATTGTTGCAATCATTGAAAATAGGTTCGGAATAATCATTTTTGAAGCATATTCTACGAATCCAATGTCAAAGAAATCGGCAGATACAATGTTAACTAGGTTGCTTACCACGAATGGTAGTGAAGTCGTATCCGCAATAAACCCACTTGCCATAATGAATGGAAAAATCATCTGTTCTTTAAATTTTAGATTACGAACCATTGCGAGTACGATGGGTGTCAAGATTAAGGCAGCCCCATCATTAGCAAATAGCGCAGCCACGATGGCACCTAAAATACTCACATAAACAAACATTTTAATTCCATTGCCTTTAGCAGCCCTTGCCATATGTAGAGCAGCCCATTCAAATAATCCAATCTCATCTAAAATTAATGAAATAAGGATAATAGCCACAAATGATAATGTAGCGTTCCAAGTAATGTTTATTACTTCTAAGACATCACTAAATTGGACTACTCCTACTAAAAGAGCGATGATTGCTCCACCACAGGCAGACCAACCGATATTCAAACCTTTAGGTTGCCATATAACTAAGATGAGTGTTGCTAAAAAAATTACAGATGCTAATATTGCGATTGTCATTGTACCTTCCTCCATTAGTTACAACAAGAAATGCGTAGTCCCTGTTCTTCTAGTTCTTGTAGTTTAAAATCTTGGTTTGGAAGATGTTGTAGTAAGCTGTGGACTAAAGGATAATAATCGCTATCTTTATTTAATGAATAAAAAATCCATTGTCCTTTTCTTGTTTCTTGTATTAATCCCGCATCTTTCAATTTACGAACGTGTTGACTAATAGCTGGCTGACTCATTTTAAAGATTTCAACAAATTCACAAACACAACAATCATTTGTGTTCAACATTTTTACCATTATTAATCTTGTTTTATCTCCAAGTAATTTTAAAATATTCGCCACTTTTCCTACTTCCATTACTGTTTTTTCCAAAACTACACCTCCAAAAGAAAACCACCTTTTATTTGTATATAACTATATAACAATTCACTTATATATCGCAAATGGTTTTTATTAAGCTAACGGGAGCTTTACTTCAATAAGGAGTAGAGCCTTTTTTTCTTGCTCCACTAACGAAGCAGTTTAATGTATACAGGTAATCATTCTGTTCATCTATCCTTTTTCTTTTACACCTATAAAATGTGTGACAGTATAATCAAGTATTTATT
>DATMFE010000134.1:0-52603 GCA_035556295.1 Ureibacillus sp. | reverse complement strand
AGATATTTGGACTGCAATTATTCTAATGGTAGTTTCTGCAGTTTCTGCCGCTGGGGCTTCTGGAGTTGCTGGAGGATCATTATTACTTATCCCTCTTGCTTGTAGTTTATTAGGTATTCCAAATGATATTGCTATGCAAGTCATTGGGGTAGGTTTCGTAATAAGCGTTTTACAAGACTCAACTGAAACTGCATTGAATTCTTCTTCTGACGTGTTATTTACAGCAGTTGCAGATATTGCAAAAAAGAACAAAGATGCAAGAGCGAATTAGATAAATTTAAATAAGAAAGAACGAAAAACTGTCCTTCATAATTTGTGTGAAGGACAGTTTTTGTTTTGTTTTGTTTAATTTAGATTAAATAATGGATAATTCTTTTTAAAGAATGTTTAGCTTATCAGTTTCCCTTTTCGAATGCGGGAATTAATAGTAAATTCATACATAATCATTTCATTCTACGCAAAATTAGCATATAGTAATCTACAAAGACAATACTTTTAATACACTACACAAATGAAATTTTTGATGAAAGGTGTGGTTAGCAAATTGAAAAGAATTGTATTATTTGATGGGGAATGCAATTTTTGTAATACAAGCGTACAGTTTATTATTAAAAGAGATCCTAACAAGGAATTTCAATTTGCATCCTTACAAAGTGATATTGGGCAAAGTCTGTTAACCCAGTTTGAAGCACCAAAGAATATTGATAGTTTAGTTTTAATTGACGGTGATCGTTGTTATCTCCAATCAACCGCAGCACTTCGTATTTGTAAATATTTAAAAGGATCATACAAGCTTCTCTATTTTTTTACGATCATTCCCAGACCAATTCGAAACGCAGTTTATCGATTCATTGCAAAAAATCGATATAAACTTTTTGGTAAAACTGAAAGCTGCATGATTCCCTCAGCAGAAGATCGGAACAGATTTATATCCTAGAATGGTCCCTTCAGAACTTTGAAGTGGACCATTATTAATTTTCGTTTACATTCAATCTTGCTTCTACAATAAGTGGCTTAATTTCATCTATCTTAATTTCCTCATTCTTTTTGACCTTTATATGCCTCATTCCCTTACCAGAACCCTGTAATAAATGATGAGGGTCCCTCTCTATAAGCTCAATTCCCTTAAAAAACCCTAAATTCACATGTCCTTTCGTAGATTGTAAGTAACAGACTAAACCTTTATAAGAATAATTGGGCTTTGACCATTTATACTCTTCAATTAATTCAGATGAAGTTTCTAGTATGACTTTTCTTAAGTTTTCTGTAATAACTTGAATAGTATCAGGTAAATTCAAAATATATTCGTCTACTTCACCGATTGTTCTTCCTTTTGTAGTCACTTAATCTCCCCCTAAATATTTCATTTTCCAATGATAACCTTCTGTTTATTCATGTAAAACAGAAATAACATCTAGAGTTTAAAATAATTAAACATTTATAATGAGTTGTGGTAAAATTGGTAAATAAATCAACAAGGGGAGTGTTCAATATGCTAGCCAATTTTGAAGAAAACTTAAAAAAATACGCAAAACTTCTTGTTTCAAAAGGAATCAATGTTCAGCCTGGAGATTGGGTAAAAATGACGATTAACGTTGACCAAGCTCCATTAGCTCGTCTAGTTACAAGTGAAGCTTATGCTCTTGGTGCAGAAAAGGTTATTGTAAAATGGTCTGATGATGAAATTTCAAAACTTCATTATTTACATCAACCAACTGAGGTTTTAACAGATATTCCACAATATGAAATCGATGAAGTTGAAGATCATGTATTAAATAAACGTGTTAGTCGTCTAACAATCGTTTCTAGTGATCCGGGATTATTAAATGAAGCAGATCCTGCTAAAATAGCTGCATACCAACAAGTTGCAGGTAAAGCCTTTAAGGCTCAACGTGTTGCTACACAAAATGATGATTTAAAATGGACAGTTGCTGCAGCTGCAGGTGCTGGTTGGGCATCAAAAGTTTTCCCTAACTTAGCTTCATCAGAAGAACAAGTCGATGCTTTATGGGATCAAATCTTCAAAACATGCCGTGTTTATGAAGAAGATCCAATTGCAGCATGGGATGCTCATAAGGAAATGTTAAATGAAAAAGCAGCTAAATTAAACGAAATCCAATTTGATGCGCTTCATTATACAGCACCAGGTACGGATTTAACTTTAGGATTACCGAAAAACCATATTTGGGTTTGTGCTGAAAGCTACAATCCAAAAGGCGAAGAGTTTATCGCGAACATGCCAACTGAGGAAGTGTTCACTGCCCCTGATACTCACCGTATGGATGGTGTTGTGCGCAGTACATTGCCTTTAAGCTATGCAGGTACATTAGTTGAAGGTATTGAAGTACATTTTAAAGATGGTAAAATCGTCGACATTACAGCTGAAAAAGGCGCAGAAGCGATGAAAAAATTAGTTTTCGACAATGAAGGTGGAACAGGGTTAGGCGAAATCGCATTAGTTCCAGACCCATCTCCAATTTCACAATCAGGAATTACATTCTTTAATACATTATTTGATGAAAATGCTTCAAATCACTTAGCAATTGGTTCTGCTTATCCAACGACAGTTGAAGGCGGTACAAAAATGAGTGCAGAAGAATTAAGAGCAGTTGGTCTAAATACAGGAACAGTTCATGTCGATTTCATGATTGGTTCTGCTCAAATGAATATTGATGGTATTAAAGAAGACGGAACAGTTGTACCTGTATTCCGCAATGGTGACTGGGCGATTTAATATTGCACGAGTCAAAATATAAAAAGCAATTTTCTCATCTTAGATTGAGAAAATTGCTTTTTTATTTCAGTAAATTATTTTTCACTAAGATTTATGAAAAGGTTTAATACAAATAGTAGAACACCTAAAATTACGATCAGAGAACCAATAATAATACCAACTGTTAGTGAGCTATTTCCAGTCAAAATTTCGATAAATAGTGAACCCTGCATAATTGGTAACCCGATATTATGCAGCCAGAAATGTGCCTTCGCTAATGTCGTTTCTCCAGCTTTTTTGTAGACACTATAGATTAATCCAAACAGAGCCATAGAAACCCATCCCAGTAAATTTAAATGTGCATGAACAGAAGTAAAAGCAAAATTTTGAATAATTCCCATTACAAGTCCTAGAGTTACAGCAAGGACAAAATAAACTCCTGCAATTTTGATAAATCGTGTACCCAATACTTCACCTCCTTCCTACTTCTTTGTTAAGCAATCACATTTGTAATTGCCTTAACTCACTACAACAATATGCAACAAATTTCCCAATTATTTGGCGAAACAAAAAAATGTGTGAGTCGTATTGACTCACACACTTTCAAAAGGGAGAAAAGCATTTATTAGTTTAATACATTAACCGTATCTAAAGTGAATCCTTCGTAGTTATTGTCCGCTACATCATCACAGATTTTTTTATAATTGTTTAACCCACCTACAAAGATTACAAATCCACTTCGTTTCGTGCCGTCAAGGTTGGCACCTGTATACCAAGAGTTTGTGTAAGGGAACAATGTTTGGTTGGCAATATCATCACATTGTTTTGCCCACTCTGTTTCAGAGTCTTCTTTGGCCTCAATTAATGTAATTTGGTTGTCCTCTAAATAACCAATACATCTATCAATCCAATCAACATGTTGTTCAATAGAAGAAGGCATATTTGTTAATACAGATGGACTTTGTGGACCAGTAATCATAAAGAAGTTCGGGAAGTTTTGTACTGATAATCCTAAATAAGTTTTTACAACTTTACCATCTTCCCATTTTTCTTTCAGTTGCTGACCATCACGACCACTAATATTCATTCTTAAAATAGATCCAGTCATAGTATCATAACCAGTTGCAAATACAATTACATCACACTCAATTGTTCCGTCTTGTAGTTCAACACCATTTTCTACAATTTTTACAATTGGATTGTCTTTTAATGTTACCAAGTTAACATTGTCACGATTAAACATTTCATAGAAATTTGTTCCAATGATTAATCGTTTCGTTGTAATGTAGTAATCTGGATGTAATGCTTTCGCTGTTTCTTCATCGTTAACGATTTCATCAATTTTGTCGCGAACAAACTGAGAAACAATAAAGTTTGTGTCTTTATTAACACCCGTATCGATAAATAAAGAACCTAGTGCTAACCCCCCAGTTTCCCAAACATATTCAAGTTCTTTTTGTTGTTCTTCCGGTGATAGTTCAGCAGCAGTTTTACCCGTTGTATACGAATGAATTCCGCCAGGAGTTGTAGAGAATGAATCACGAATATATTCGTATTTTTCCATCGCTTCATCTTGCTGTTCTTTCGTTAACGGATGATTACGAGCCTCTCCAACATAGTGTGGAGTACGCATTAATAATGTAAGTTCTTTTGCTTCTTCAGCAATAATCGGCATTGCCTGTACACCACTGGAACCGTTTCCAATAATAACTACACGTTTACCAGTGAAGTCTACTTTTTCATGCGGCCAACGTCCTGTATGATATTTTTCCCCTTTGAATGTTTCGACACCTTCAAATGGAGGAACATTTGTTGTTGATAAGCAACCTACACCACTAATAAAATATTTTGCTTCGAACTTCTCATTCGTATCCGTTTCAATTTCCCACTTTTTATTCTCATCATTGAAGCTTGCCTTTGTTACGCGAGTTTCAAACTGAATATCTTTTCGTAAATCAAGCTCGTCTGCAACAAAGTTTAAATATTTTAATATATCAGGTTGTGCTGAATAACGCTCTGGCCAACGCCATTTTTTATATAACTCTTCTGAAAATGTAAAACTATAAAAGATTGAGTCAGAGTCACAACGAGCTCCAGGATATCGACTCCAGTACCATGTTCCCCCTACACCATCTGCAGCCTCAATAACCCTAACATTCAAGCCCCGTTCTCTTAACTTGTGAAGCATATAAAGTCCTGCAAAACCTGCCCCTACTACAATTGCATCATATTGTTTTATCCCCATAAAAATCCCCCTTTGATTTTAACCATAAAACAAAGACAATCAATTTAAACAAAAGCGCTCCGTTATTGCATTAAACGCTTTTTAAGAAATCTGTAATCAGATTCACTGTGGTTTTTGTTTCATCAGGAAATACAGCCATATTACTAAAAAAGCCATGAATACTGCCTGGTAGGACAGTATAATCCACTCTCACACCAGCATTTTTTAATTTATCACGAAAAGCTGCTCCTTCCTCTACTAGAACATCATTTTCAGCCGCAACAATCACTGCAGGCGGTAAAGCGCTTACATCTTCTAGTAACAAAGGCGATGCATACACATTTTTATAATCCTCTTCATTATTCACGTAATATTCACCAAACCAAATCATTAAATCTTTATCAAGTCCATAGCCATCACCAAACTTTTCATATGATGGTGATGTGAAGTCAAAGTTTGTAGCCGGATAAATTAATGCTTGTGCTTTAATTTTTGGTCCGGATCTTTCTTGGCTGATAATTGACATCACTATTGATAGATTACCTCCAGCAGAGTCCCCACCAACAACAATATCATCACCAATTGCATTCAGTTCAACAGCATTGTCTTGTACCCAACAAAGAGCTGTGTAACAATCCTCTACGGGTATAGGGAATTTGTATTCCGGTGCTAGTCTGTAGTCAACTGATACAACGACTCTTCCCGTATTTTCTGCTAGTAAACGGCATCCAGCATCAGAAGTTTCTATATTCCCTATGACCCAGCCACCACCGTGATAATATACAAAAAGTGGGAATGGTCCTTCCCCTTCAGGTGTATAAATTCGAACTGTAATTTCTCCACCCTCAACCGGAATCTGACGATCTTCAACTCTACTAATTGGTGGTACTACTAAACCTTCTGGTACAGGAGCACTACTTAGCGCCGCGCGTACCACTTCTGGTTCTAGCTCTTGAAGTTTCTTGGGACCACTGTAAAAGGCCTCCAAATATGCTTTCGCATTAGTTGTTAATCCCATTAGAATGTATCAACCCCTTTCCCCAAATTACATGACTTCTGTTGCAATTTTATCCTATCAAACTATTAGCGCTCTCCATATTCCTACTTTTGGTTAATTTAAGTACCTCTTATAGTTCATTTTTTTAATAGATTTACTACTTTTCGTATATGTAACAGCATAATTTATATAAAGGAGTGATTGAATGCAGATAAATTTATGGACAATAAGAGAGACTTTAAAGAATGGAATAAATTTACAGTCGCAAGAAGAAAAAATCTGCTTTATTCTTCACACTTTAGAGCAAATTATCAAAGGTGAAAGACTATCATTCTATCGATTTAGTCCTGTTGGATATGTTGGAGAAGGAATTGCAATGCTAGAAAATGGTCGTTATCAATCCATCAATTATATTCGAGATGATATAAGAGTATTACCCGTTATTAGACAGGCAATTGATAAGCAGAGACCATTTTATTACGCTGGACAAGACATCATCACTCAGATTACGAGTCGGTATACTCGTAATGATCCTTTATATGCATTACTTGTCATTCCTGTTATTATGAATCAAATAACAATTTCCTACATGTTATGTGAATTTGTTAAACAAGATTTACAAATAGAGATGGGAGAATTAGAAGAGTTATTAGAATTTGGCAAGATTGCAGGCGAATTATTAATTCAACCTCAAATACATTCACACCCTAAATTAAGTCCAAGAGAATGCGAAATTATGAAGGCTCTTGCAAATGGCCTTTCTACAAAAGAAATGACTGACCTACTACATTTGAGTGAGGCAACGATTAAACAATACATTAAATCGATAATGGGAAAACTTGATGCGAAAAATCGTGCACATGCAGTATCCATTTATATGGCACAAAACTTGTGATATTAAATTAAACCAATAAATACAATAAAACGCTACAAACCTGTTTTTTAGATGGTTTATAGCGTTATTTCATGAAGCTATTATTTTATTTACTTTGCGTTTGGATCGGGTTGATGAATACCAATGATATTTCCTTCTGTATCAATAAAATAGCCCTGCCAAGCCATGCCTGGTAATGCATATTTCGGTAATGCAACTTGTCCACCAAGCTCAAGAATTTTTGCTGCAGTAGAATCAAAATCTTCTATACCCATCGTACATACAAAAGAATTTATAGGCTGCCCTAATTCCGGTTTAGCACCCTGTCTTTGCATAAGAGCACCATTGATTCCTTGTTCGCTCTCATCTCCTGTTATTGCACCGAAATATGGCATACCTGCAAAGCCACTATAATCTTCAAACTTCCACCCGAATACGTCACCATAAAAGTTCTTTGCACGCTCCATGTCATCTACATGAATTTCAAAATGAACTAATCTCCCCATTCCATTACCTCCTAAAGTGTTTATGAATCTTATTACATATTAAGAATACTATACTATCATTTAACTTAGCTGGAAATTTTATACGCAAATACAACTACAATTTACTTTTTTTGTATAAATGAACTCATCCAGAAAAAAACCAGAGACATTTCAAAATGTCTCTGGCTTCCTTATACTTCTCCCCTTTTCCGCGCATCCATCTCTTCCTTCATCTCTTCTTTCATAGCGTCAACGGAAAGTTTACGACGTTCATTTTTCTCTTTAATCCAGGCACGTTCCTCAGGGGTTGCAAACTCCATGCTAACCTCAGTTTCCTGAATTTTTCTCTCAGTATTTTCAATCATGTCATGTAGTCTTTCGACATTGTTAAATCTATTATCTGGGTTTGGTTGTTTTTGATTCGTCATGTCTTCACCCCACTAGAATATTTCCATTCTAGTTTGTTTCTCGATTCCTTTTTTATACTTAACAGCACGGTATTCAGTTCTAGATATTATAGAGGAAAATTTTCTTTTAAATAAGTGATTAATGGCTACTAATGATAAATGTCTATAAGAGTATTTTTTAAATAACAATAAAATTTCTAATTCTGAAATATTGAAAGCACATGCCATATAGACATTGCCCCATTCCTTATAGGTACTTTCCCTAAAATATATTAAATAATTGTTCTGTTACTTTTATACAAGTTATTTTCTCTTATTAAAAAGTAGGCATCTTCCCTATTATTTCATAAAGTTTTTTTAAAATAAGGTTATTTAACCTATACCAATGTTTCACAGGGCCATATCCTATTACAGACAAGTTGATATGAATGACTCAGCTTGGGTAACTACATCGAAAGGGGATTATTCTGTTATGTATTGTAGGGATTACGATGGCCCTTTGTTATTGGGTGGAGATAGGGAAGAAATGGAGGTGGAGTACACAATGAGTAGAAGAAGAAGAAATCGTAATGCAACTCTTACTCAAGGCTTTGATCAGATAGCTGGTTTCGGCCAAGAATCTGATGAGTGTATTTGGATTAAAGATTCATGTAATGTCACAGTTAGTTCACATGATACTCAAGCAGCTGTTTCACTTCAAGTTGGCTTACAACTGGCAATCGCATTAGTTTTAAGCATTTCTATTGGCGATGAGCAAGGCCGTGCAGTCGCTCAAGAGATGTTCCAACAATTTGATGATCAACAAATAAACAAACAAAAAATCTATATAGAGAATACAAAAGACTGTGAAATTGTTACAACAGATACTGATCTTTCAGTGAATATTCAAGCTTTATTGCAAGTATTAGCTACGCTTGTAGCAAAATTGGATATCTTTTAATTATTAAATAAGCGAGGTGAAAAAAATGGCAAGAAAATGGAGAGCTTTAGATCATTGTAATAATAACAATCACAACGTTGTAGATGCTGATTTTACACAGGAGAATACTCAAGTAACAAAAGTAACACAAGAATCATTTGAGTGGATTATTGTTAGAGATTCTGAAGGAGTTACTGTACACACAACAGATACTCAAGTAGCTGTTTCCTTACAACTAGCGATTCAAGCTGCAATTGCTGCTGTTATTAGTATTTCACTTGGAGACAATGATCAAGCAAATGCAATCACACAAGACCTTAAACAATTTATGAGAACGAAACAACGTAATACACAAAAAACAATCATTGAAGGTAGTAAATGTATTACTGTAAAAACAGTAGATACTGATGTAGCTGTAAACATTCAAGCAATGCTTCAAGTATTATTAGCGATTGTTGCTAAGCTAGATGTAGCATAATATTCCAAATCCCAAAGCATAATGGCGATAAACAACTAAGCGTTTCAAGAAATTCATCTATAATTATAGAAGAATATGATTTCTTCCACGCAGTATACTACATGTGCTGCGTGGGATACTTCTATATTTTGTGAACTTTATTCCTTTTATACATTCATAACATTAAAATTCGTTCCCTCTTATCGGATCTTTGCATATATTTAAGGCGTACATTTTAAGAAAAGGAGCGATGAAATTGAGTAAATTACCTAATGGTTCAAATGGAATCCCAAACATTGCTGTCGATTTACTAGTTAGTGAAGTCTTTAGAAAAAATGGTGTAAATCTTAATAAAGCTAAAAGTAATTTAACTGACGAACAAAAAACTGCTATTAAAGATTTAGTTGAAGAGCTAAAAATGCAAGTAGATTCTTTTGTTAAACAATCTACTGATACAAAAAAAGACTAATATTAACATAATGAATTTTACTCTTAAGAAGCAAGAACGAATCCATCTGCAGGAATTCGTTCTTTTATTTTTGTGTAGTCTTGATTTATCACTCTTTTTTAAATGTAATATAATAAAACAAACTAACAAAAACTGCAGCTCCAACTGCATTTCCTAAAAATACTGGTATGATGTTTGGTAAAAATACCGCCCATGATAATCCCCCGGCAAAAATAGCAGCAGGGATTATAAACATATTTGCAACAACGTGTTGGAAGCCAATTAAAACAAATCCCATAATTGGAAACCATATGGATACAATTTTACCACTATAGCTTTTTGCACCCAAACTTAACCAGACAGCCATTGCGACTAGCCAATTACAACCAATCCCCGAGACAAAAGCTTGCCAAAAACTCGCATTCACTTTTCCGTAAGCTGTAAGCATTGTCTTGTCCAAAAAGTCTCCTTCAGTAAGTCCAACAAAATGTCCAAAAAAGTAGGCAACAAACAAAGCGCCTAGTAAATTAAACAACCCTATCCATAACCAATTTTGTATTAACTGGAACAGTTTTATCCTTTTTGCAAAATAGGCAATGCTCATCATCATCATATTACCCGTAACTAGTTCACCACCACCTAGAACAAGCAAGATCAGTCCTAGAGGAAAGACGCTGGCCCCTAGGAAAGAAGAAAAGCTTCCCCATTCAGCAGGCAATGTTCCGGTCATCCGAATACACGCAAGGTAACCTATCGAAATGAATGCCCCACCCAAGAAACCTAAAAGGAGCATACTAGGAATAGACATTTTCACCTTATCTGTTCCCTTTTGAATTGCCATCTCTGCAATTTCCTTTGGATTATAATCCATCCCTATCCCCCTGTATTTCTATAAATTAGTGTTATTGTAATTGGTAGACACACAATTTGTTTGGTTTGCTGCAAAGAATTCTCTCGTGTCTTTATAAGTTAATATACTCTGAACTTCATCAATCCTAACAAACTTTATATCTTGTATTTCATTATCTTTAGGGAGTAAATCAGAACGGTCTCCAAGATATTCAACGATGAACATCGTAGTCTCTTGCTTTGTGAAGCCTGTATTCCTTGAAAATTCTTCATCAAATGAAAAACAGATTTTTTGTTTTAGTTGCTCCATTACTCTAAAATGTTTGGAACCAGTCTCCTCATGAAGTTCTCTTAATATAGAACTCTTTAAATCAGGATCACTTTCTTCAACTCCACCCTTCGGAAAATCCCATTCTCCTATCATTCCCGGCTCTTCATCTTGAATTAGACTTCTTTTGACTTTATATACAAGTAGCATTTCAGCACCTTGAATAACCATTGCACCAACAGCATTTCTAATCATTATTTCGTCTCCTTATAACAATGGCTATCATCACCCTCAAGAATTACCTTTCGTTTGCCATCTCTTAATTCAATGATTGATAAACTGGTGTCATGGATAAACGGAGGATTCCATAATTTTTCGACTGGTAGGTTCTTACAATGTGCTAATAAGGCTTTTATAAATACTGTATGAGTAACGATAAGTATATTTCCCTCGTTGTGCTCCATTTGGATACGATTCAGGAAATTTAATACTCTACTAGATAATTGATAGAAATTTTCACCTGATGCTGTGCTGTATAAGTGGGGTTTTTCCCAGAATTCTTCATAGCCCTTTGGGTTTGCTTCTTTTATTTCTTCATGGGTTTGACCTTCCCACTCTCCAAGGTGAATCTCCCTGAGATTGTTGTCTTCTATGATGTGCTGTTTCCTTTCTCCTCTAATTAGTCTAGCGGTTTCCATCGTTCTATTACTAGGACTAGAGTAGATTGTATGAAAATTGACTTCGCTCAGTCGATTTCCTAGTGCTAATGCATTTTTTACTCCTCTTTCAGTTAGATCTGAATCTTTCCAACCCTGCAGTCTTTTTTGCGTGTTCCAAATCGTTTCCCCATGTCTTGTTACGTAAAGTCTTAACAATTCATCCACCCCTATTTCCTTTTGATAATTTTTACCATACTTATTCAGTTCATCGCAACAGTTGGGATTAGCAAACTTTAAGGATTGGGTATATTAAGTTTATTAATTGCATGGAGGGAAATGCTCTTGAATGACTTTTACACACTTTGGCCAGAAGATCCGACTCCTAAAAATTTAAATGATTGTAGCGAATGTGGTCTTATCCACCATGGTTCACGAATGATTTGGGGTGAAGGAAACCCACTTGCCCCTATCTATATATTATTGGACAACCCAGGTTCTCGCGAAGATCGTGAAAATAAGCCCTTTGTATGTGGAACAAGGCAGGCATTACAACAAGCTGCCCATGAGGTTGGTTTAACCACTGATGATTTATATGTAACTTATGTATTAAAGAGAAGACCAAAAAAAGCTTATGACAAAGAGCAAACTAGAGAAATTTGCATGAACCATTTTAGACAGCAGCTGCAGTTGTATAAACCAAAATATATATTTTGCCTTGGCAATGTAGCAGTTCAGACTTTTTTTCAAAATCAAGAAATTGATGTTAAGTCATTACGAGGTCAATGGCATGATATTAAGGGCATTCAAACAACCGTTGCTTACCATCCTCTTGCCGTTAGAAGACGCCCTAACTTATGGCGACTATTTTTAGAAGATTGGAAGTTTGTTGCGGAATCATATTTCCAAAAACATCATTAGAAGTAGATGTCATTTCAATAATAATTTATTTTTCATTTTGGGAATCTATCACTATTAATAAGGAATCAAGTCCTATTAATTATTACTGTCCGGTTCTAAATTAATTTTTATTATCTAAAACCAATATACTCGCACAGGCCCTTCTTTCTACTTTGCATAGTTTAGTAGAAGGAAGGGGGTGAAAACATGAGGAAGTTTGGAAAAATCCTCCTCTCAATGTTTTGCTTCGCTATTCTTTCGTTTGCCACCAGTGTTGTTGCGAGTGCAATAGGACCAGAAGGAACTACAGAATACCGTGGTATAGATGTATCCAGATATCAGGAAGACATCGATTTTGATGCAGTAGCAACTGCAGGAATTGATATTGTCTACATTAAGTCAAGTGAAGGAACGGAATTGATAGATCCGTACTTTGAAAGAAATTATAAAGGGGCAAAAGCAGCGGGCCTTAAGGTAGGATTTTATCATTATGTGATTGCAAAATCGGTAACGGATGCAGTTAGTGAAGCTAATTTTTTCGTATCCGTTATAAAAGATAAACAGGTCGATGCTAAATTAGCTGTAGACTTTGAAGATTTCGGCGAATTAACGAAAGAACAAATCAATCAAATTACTTTAGCCTTTGCAGAGGAAGTTGAAAAACTATCTGGGAAGGAAGTTGTAATATACAGTAATTCAAGTAATGCATCAACTATATTCGATGAGTCTTTAACGAAGTATTCATTATGGGTTTCTCAATATGACGGAGACAAAATTTGGGATGAAGTCATTTGGGATACTTGGGCAGGCTGGCAATATACGGATACTGGAACAATTGAAGGTGTCAATGGCAATGTGGATATGAATACCTTCAATGAAGGAATATTTTTAAAGGATTCATCTCAGGTGGATTCGTCACAAGAAGAACAACCTGAACAACCAAAACCAACATCGAATTATTCTAGTGATGTGGAGTCTTCAGATTCAACGTCCTCTTCTACAAATCTATCTCACACAACTTACATTGTAAAACGTGGAGACACACTTTCTAGTATCGCTCGCAAACACAATGTTACAGTTACTAGTATTGTAGAAATAAATCATATCAAAAATCCAAATCTAATCTATATAGGTGAAGAATTAAAGATTACTAGTGATGCTACAAAAAAAAATAATACCTCATCTACTAAAACACATGTAGTAAAATCTGGGGACACTCTATGGAAGATTGCGAATAAATATGGAACAACCGTTGAAAAATTGGTGAAGGATAACAATATTAATAATCCTAATATGATATATCCTGGCGATGAATTGGTTGTTAGATAAGAAAGAAGATTAATTACTAGACAGATTTCCTTCATTTGCTGAAAAGTTGTCCAGTAAATCGACTTTTCTAGACAGATTCCCTCCATCTTCAGAAAAGTTGTCCAGTAAATCAATTTTACTAGACAGATTCCCTCCATCTTCAGAAAAGGTGTCTAGTAAATTGTTGAAGAAAGTGAAATCAGCATCGCGATTTCACTTTCTTTTTTACTTAATTAAGAGCTCATTTATGATGCAAGTACTAACAACTCCTGCAATCCTAATCGCGATATCTCATCGTTAACCCTTTCAAGAAGTTGCGTGTGAAATTGTCCCCGCACTCTTTATAGTTTCGATGATCTGGTTTTCGTAATATCGCACCAATTTCGCCTTTTGACACATTTAACCCTGCGTCATAGAAAATATCAATCATATCGTCTGTCGTTAAACTCAATGCGACCTTCACTTTCTTTAAAAATAAATTATTTGGAGTATCTTTTTTCTGAGGAGTAACAGGAGCTTGACCTGGTTTTTGCTCTTGCTTACCACGCTTAAAGATGATCAAGCCATTCAAAAATGCCTCTAACATGTCATATTCACATGGAATAAATTCATCCGTTGGCGTTAGGTCAAGCTCACCATCTTCGTTTTCTTTTGGTTTTGAAAGAATCTTAAGAACTTCTTCTTTTGTGAAATCCATTCCCCCTAAACGAAACATCTCCACCATATCATTATTTTTAATATCAAGTGCATAGCGTAATCGAATTAACAAATCATTATTTATCATGGTAGTTCTCCTCTTTAGTAAAGTACAAAAAAATCAATTGTATATGCTTCACTTATTTTCTCACATGGTCTAAGAAAATAAACTCTATTCATTCTAACATACCTAATCCATTCAACCTATTATTGCTATTTCATAGAAGAAGCCAGACTTTTCATTGGCAGTTAGAACATTAATAAACTAATGATTTACGAAAATCAAAATCTATTTTGTAACGAATTATATGTATCTGATGTTTAAAAGAAAACATCTTTGTCCATGATAACTAACAAGAGTTGTAGCATAGAAGATTTTTAGCCATTTTCTATCTTTATATAAATTTATTTAAGGAGGGTTCTATTATATGGATTATGAAAAAAGAAATTTGATTAAATTAATAGGCTCAAAGGTAACATACATCGGAGTGATTATTTGTTTTATTGTCATCACTACCTATTTCGTAATGGCTGGACAAGCCACAGAAAATCAATCTATTTCATCGAATGAGTTAAATGAAGTGAAAGAGGAACAATTTGAACCAAGACTAATGACGGCTACTATACTTCAAAATGAACAAATAATCGAGCATGCTACAACTGAACAAATTGAAGAAAAGTCCGTATTGGACAAGTCTGCATTCGCACTATTACAAAATAATCCTGCATTAGGGAAACTTTCATTAGTAGAAGGTGAACTGGAGTCTACTATTTTGCTAGATGAACAAACTGAAAATGAATCAACAGATAGTAACCCAGAACAGTCTGAAGACGAAGCGCCCCATGAAAATGGTGACCCATCAGATAGTGATTCAACAACAGATCCGAATAAACAGCAGGACTCATCAAATGAGAATACAACACCAGAACAAGAAGAAAGCGAGCCAATAGTAGAAGAACCAATTATTGAAAATGATCCTGCATTAGATTTATCTATCATTACACAACAAACACAACAACCTTCATTCCCTTATAGTGAAAAACTACCGCTTCCTTATGAACACCAAGAGTATTTATATTCTCTTTGTATGGATTACGGTTTAGAATATGAAAAAGTGTTGGCAGTCATGGAGCACGAAAGTAAATTTAATCCTAGTGCAATTGGGGCTACTTCGGATTTTGGTTATTTCCAAATCAATTCGATTAACCATGAATGGCTTTCCCAAAAGCTTGGAACACCAAATTCGCCACTAGATCCTTATGTCAACATGCAATGGGGAACATTCTTCCTTGCTGATTTATACGACTATTGGGAAAACCAAGGACTAACAGGATCAGCATTAGAAGAAGCTGTACTAAGCTCCTACAATAAAGGAAAAACAGGGTATCGTAGAACTGGAAAGGCTACTAATTATATAGAAAAAGTAAGAGAATCCTATGCATTAATTCAGAATGAATATATGTAATATGTAAGTTATATAATACTAATAACGCTTAAGTAGATGAATAGTCCACTTAAGCGTTTATTTATATCGTTCAAAAATTCCACTTTACTATTTTATGAGCATCCCCAAATATTTTTCAAAATTTACACCTTCTACTTCTGGCGTTCCTTCTGCGTATGTATCATTAATGGCTGCTTGTAAAAATTTTTCTGCAAGCTGAACCGATTTTTGAAGTTCTATACCTTTTACCATACTTCCCATAATGACAGATGCAAATAAATCACCTGTACCTGAATAACTTTTCCCGTTAAAAGGCGTTTTGCTAAAAAAGGTTTTACTTCCATCCAAATAAAGATTCCCTACAAATTGACTTTCGTTAGATGGTGGATTAACACCAGTAATAATCACTTTTGCTTTAGTTTCTTGGTTCAAGGTATTACCGATTTCTTCTAGTGCTTTAAGAAAATCCAACTCATTTGCATAGTTATGAAGTTTTTTATATGATACGCCTGTTAATAAACAACTTTCCGTAACATTTGGTGTAATGACATCCGCGCACTGTACAAGTTCACGCATTCGTACTAATAATTCATCTTCAAAAAGCTTGTAGGCTTCACCTTCGTCTCCCATTACAGGATCAACTAGCACAAGGGTATGATCATTATTAAATCTATCTAAAAAAAGAAAAATATGATCGATTTGTTCTTTTCCTGTTACAAAGCCCGTATAGATTCCATCAAAAGATACGTTGAGCTTGCTCCATTCCTCTTCAAAATAAGGCATTTTTGAAGTGAAATCTTCGTAGAAAAAACTTGGATATCCTGTTTGAGCAGATAATATTGCTGTTGGCAATGGACAAGCTTGCACACCCATCACAGAAAGAACAGGAATCGCAGCAGTCAATGAACACTTTCCAAAAGAAGACAAATCCTGAATTACAGCAACCTTTTTCATAAAAACCTCCAAAAAATGTTCAAAATTAATTTAATTCATAGTAACACAAAAATTAATGTTTAACGGTAATGTACCACAATCTTAATAGAAGAAATAAAGAAAGGATGACTGAATTTCTACTATTCTAGCCACCCTCATTATCATCATTTTAACGTTCTATTCCTGCAATACCAAAGCCCCCAGGTCCAGCATGGGTAGAAATCATAGCACCAGCTTGCATCCAGGTTACATTTTCAAAGCCCTCTTCAATTGCAATTTCATTCATCCGTTGCTTTATACTTTCATCCAGTCCAATGGAGTAGATTAAATACAGTTGTTTTCGCTCAATAGCGTATTCATTTAGGTAATCTCGCAAAAGTTTCTCTGCAACATTCATCATATTCCCACGATATTTTCTAGTTGAAACAAGTTTTCCCTCTTTTAACTCAATACAAGGTTTAATTTTTAATAAAGCTCCACCAATATATGCTATATTGCTAACACGTCCACCTGCTCTTAGGAAGTCCAAACTACCAGGGATGAACGCGAGCCTTGATTTAGGAACAATTGATTTAATCTTTTCTATTAAATCAACAGGGTCAATGGATGGTTCCTCTTCAAGTAATACAGCCGCATAAATCACAATTGCCGCTAAGCCACCAGTTACATTTAACGCATCAATAAGATTAATATCCTTAAACCCTTCCGCTGCATTTAATGCACTTTGAAAGGATACCGATGCTTTTGACGTATATCCAATGTGTATAATGATGCTATCAGGTGATTCGTCCCTGATTCTCGTAAATAACTCTTGATATTCATGTTCATTCGTTGCTGCTGTAGAAGGAATCTTTTTAGTAACGCGATGATAATCAAACACTTGCTCAACAGGTAGTTCACCATCAAAGTAGTCTTTTCCATCCATAATTATGTGCATTGGAACTACTTGAATTTGATGCTTTTCGACCAAATCCTTTGGTATATCTGCTCCACTTTCCGTTGAAATAACAATTCTCCCCATTGGACATCCCCTTATTGAACTCAACTATTCTGTTTCACTCATATATTTTTCTACTTTAACTATACACGAATGAGGGCGATACTCCACTAGTTTTCAGAAATCTTAAACTCCCAGATTCAACTAGCATCCAAAGAGTGATTTGGGGGTCTTCTTGAATTACTCTTCTAAACTCACCCATAAATTTAATAATGAATCCAACTCTTCAGTTAGAGCCGTTTTCCTTAGATAAAGATTACTTAACGTATCATAATCATTTTTCTCCTCAGTCATAGCTAACTCAATCTCACGGATCTCTCTCTCAAGCTTTTCAATTTTCACTAGTGCCTTTTCCTTTTTCTTATCTTTGTTTTCTCTCTTTTCATTTTGCTTGGTACTTTTTTGTTTTTCCTTTAGTAACTTAACGACAGGCTCTGTTTTTTGAAGTTGGTTTAACTTCTCTTTCTCATTTTTATAATCATCGTAGTTTCCTGTATAACTTTTAAAGGTTTGGTTTTCAATTGCGAGAATACGTTCCCCGATTTTATTAATAAAATAGCGATCGTGGGACACGAATAAAATTGTCCCTTCAAATTCCTCCAAAGCATCCTCTAGCGTTTCAATACTATCAATATCAAGATGATTTGTGGGCTCATCAAGAATCAACAAATTAATGTCTTGATATAATAAAATGGCTAATTTTAAACGTATTCTTTCCCCACCAGACAGGTGCTTTACTTTTTTAAAGACACTATTTTTGTAGAACATAAATTTCGATAAATATTCCCGCGCTTTCCCCTCTAAAATCGAATAATTCTCTCTAAAGGTTTCAAGCACAGTGAATTCTTCATTATTAAAAGTGATCTTTTGCGGTAAATAAGCTGGCATGACGTTTGCACCAAATTGGACAGAGCCAGAATCAGGTAGTTCTTCTCCTAACAACATTTTAATGAAGGATGTTTTTCCACTTCCATTTTGACCGATTAAACCCACTCTTTCACCATATCGAATTAAAACATCTGCGTTTTCAAACAAGATTCGATCTCCATATGATTTTGATAGTTCTACTGCTTTGATGGTTTCATTTCCTGATCGCTCAGCAGCCGTTAAATTCAACCTCATATTTCGCCTCTCAAAAATGGGTTTATCGATTCGATCCATTTTCTCAAGTTTCTTTTGTATACTTGCAGCTCTTCTAAAGAATTTATTATTGTCTGCTCTCATCGCCCAGTCTCTTAAGGCTTTAATTGTTTGTTCCATATTTTTAATACTTTTCTGTTGTTCACGGAAATGCTCGAATTGAATCCGCATATTTTCCTCTTTTTGACTCACGAAGGATGAATAGTTTCCTTTGTAGCTAATGGATTCCATATCTTCTATTTCCACGATTTTCATGACAACATTATCTAAGAAATATCTGTCATGGGATACGATGATAACAATCCCTTTATAACTTTTTAAATACCCTTCTAGCCATTCAATTGAATCCATATCTAAATGGTTCGTTGGTTCATCAAGTAATAGAATATTTGGATTATGAATTAAAAGTTTACCTAATACAACAGTTGTTTTTTCACCGCCGCTTAATAGATCAAAATCGCGATTTAAGAAATTATCAATAAATTTTAATCCAGTACAAACCTTGCTTAACTTTTCTTCTTTTTCATATCCACCTTTTAATTCATATAGTTGAACCAGATTGCTGTATTTAGTTAACGTCTTATCTAAGTCCGAACCCTCTAACGTTTTCATTTGTTCCTCTAATTCACGCATTTGTTCTTCAATACGACCAAGTTCTTCAAATGCTAAGTTAAGAACGTCCTTCACTTTTAACCCTTCTGGATAGGTCGGCATTTGTTCAAGGTAGGCACAACTTGCACCCCTTGACATTTTAATCAACCCCTCGTCATAACCAGGACTTGATGTTTGAGGGTAGCCTGGATAGTAATTCATAGGCTCAATACCAGCAATTATTTTTAGGATGGTACTTTTGCCACTACCATTCGCTCCAATGATTCCAATTCTGTCCCCCTCGTATGCCTCAAAGGATATATTATTTACGACAAGCGTTGCTTCCATATATTTTTTAATACCGATTACTTTTAATTCAAACATAACTGTTCCCTCTTTTTCTCCATAGTTAAAGTTACACTTTTTATGGACAGGGCCAAATGAAGTCCTTACTGAAGTTTCATATTTAATTGAGTATCTAGCGCTTTATATAAAATAAAAAGACTGTAAGAAGAACAGTCCTCTTACAGTCTAAAATAGTCATTGAATATGAATTAATTTGGTGATGTATATGCAAAAATGCCTTTACTTAAAAAGTGCATAATACTGCCTATATACTCATGTACTAATGGATACACTGGTAAACCAATTCTATTCTAATTTTAGTTAAGTAAGTAATCCTTCTAAATTGCCCGATTCATAAAGAGCATAACAAATAAACCTAATAGTATTAGGCAAATTTCACACTCGTTAATAAATCCTATTAATTTGAAAATAAATTAATCATTAGCAATTAGATGGCATCATAAATACTTACTCTCCTTTTTTAGAATAAATATATTATTACATTTAATCTCTAAACTGTAAATATTTTTCTAAAACTCTTCAAAGTGGATTTTTATTCCTTTAACAATACGTTCTTAAACTCTTCTAAAAATGCATCGTAATGAAGTTTAACTGCAATATTCGTTTTTCCCTTTTTACTTGTTGGACGGATATCAATAAATGACATGCCTTTTGCTTCTGTACTCTCAATTACTGTTGCATCATATTGAATATAATCTGCAAGTGTTGGATTTTTTACAATCATAACGGTAAGAAGATCGTGAATTGGTGCACCTTGAATACCCGGGTTACTTTTCTTATAAAATTCATAATAATATTCGAAAATTGGATCCATCAATGGTCCATAAACGCTTTTATTATTTAATGATATTGCTTTCATAAGATCCTCGGAAACTATCGCATGTTGAGTTACGTTCAACGGGGTTATGGTTAGGTTATGTGCATTTTTCACTACTTTATTAGATGAAGTGGGATCACCATAGAAATTTGCCTCCGCAAGTGCAGATGCGTTACCTGGCACAAAAAATGCACCGCCCATAACATAAAATGAGTGCACCATTTTTATATGATCTGGATATAGATTAAATACTGTTGCCAAACTTGTTGATCGTCCGGTATCTACAATAATAAGTTCATTTCGATATTTTTCTATAATGACACGAATCATATCAAATGGATATACTTGATATCGGAAATTACTAGGCGGTTGTATCGGGCCAAGACCTTCTTTACCATGAATTTCTGGATATATTCTTAATTCCTCATTTTCTTGAACTGGCATAGATGCTCCAGGAATTATTGGAATGTCAGTTCTGCCAGCTAAACTCACTAAATAGGCTGCATTGGCAGTTGCCTGATCTTTTGTCATATTTCCATAACTCGTTACAATACCGACAAGCTCAATATCCGCATCAAGCATGGCATACATAATTGCCAAGGAATCATCAATTCCAGGATCACAGAATAAAAGAATCTTTTTAGTAACTATAGAAAGCACCCCTTTTCATTCCATCATATTCCAAAATTCATCTTTCATTCGTGAAATATATCCAAACTATATTTTACTCACAATTTACCATTAACCATATAGATCTCTTGCTTCATAAACTAATTCTACATAGTACGTACCATTAATAAAGTGCAGTAGATTCGATGGTTATTATTCAACCCCTCGTATGTACTTTTACCTATGATATTGATTAACTAGGGACTTCTACGCTATTTGAACCCATTCATAATACAATTATTGAACCATTTGACTATAAGTGTATGCCTAGAATAGTTAATGATTATTGCATAATCTTGATTATAGATAATACTTTGGAAGGAGGCATAATTGTGTATTATTTTAATCAACCAAATAACCACTATTTGCCTTATCGACATACCACCTACCACACAGTACCAATATATCCCTCTACTAATAATAGTCTTTTATATCAGACTGCCCAGCGAAGTGGATTACCTCAAGTAGATTCTACCTTTTTAAATGAATCCGCAAAAGAATCTCAAAAATTAATGCGTGAAGCGAGCAAATTAGTTGATTTGTTTGCAACTTCTAAAGATTTTAGCACCAAAGTAATGGATGCTGCGCAACGTTCAAATAATGTAGAAGTACAACGTTTGATTCAATCCAATGGAATTACTTCAAAAGTTGGTGTGTACTTTAACCCAGATGGGATCCGTTTAGAATTCTCATCAAAAGTAAAACAAAGAGATTGTTGTCAGCTTCTAGTTGTATTAAGATGGCGTTAGAATTTTCATTTATTTACTGATTATGTTTATTTTATTTATATAGATGTCATGTCAATTTTGGTATGAAAATTAATCAAAAATCTGCCCTTAAAATGCTCCTTTTCGCATTCTAAGGGTTGTTTTCGATTGTACATATTTTCTCATTGCTATTATCAGAGCCGATTACTTTAATTAGTCAAAAAAGGTCAAGAAATTAATTGACTTTCGTATCTAACGGAGTTATTATTATGTCGTAAGGTCAAAGATAGTCAAAGTCAAAAACCCAAAAAGACCTTTATCAATTTAAATATAATATATTAACAAATACTATTAGGAGGTTTTTCATATGTTCAATCTTTTCGATAATAATTTCTTTCATTCTATGTTAGATGGCCAAAAAGAACTGGAGATGAAAGCCCCAAATGGTGCTGTATATCGCTTTTCAACAAATGCCATCGACGATAAAACATTTAATCAATTTAAAAATAAATTAGAGGATGCAGCAAAAAATAAAAACCAAGCGGCATTCGACCAGGTATGGAAGGAACTAACAGGTTCAAAGTCGTTAATGACAAATATGGAAGAAGAATTTAATAGAATGCAAAACCGCATGCAACAAATCTTCCAAGAAACTAGTCCATTTTTCAAAGGTCAGTTCTCTTTGTTAAATAATCCAATCTTCTCTGAACCAAAAGCATTATCTGAGCCAAATACACAAACTGATCAGTCAGAAGAAGCAATTAATAAACAAATTCAAAAATATCAACAAAAAATCGAAGAGCTTCAAAAAAAGAAAAACGCAATAGATAGTGAAAAAAGAAAACTACAAATCAATGAGGAAATTAATAATAAGAAAACTCTTATGGATACTAAGTTAGATGAATTTGCGAAGAATCTTGATAATGATAATATGAAGAAAAAACTTACAGAAGAAATGACAAAATTAAATGCAGAAATTAAACAACTTGAAACAGAATTACAAAATTTAAATGAATAAAAAAATAGCAAACTTATAAGAGACCTTCCCTATAATGTGGAAGGTCTTCTTTTTTATTCGAACTACCAAATAGAATTATTAAAAGTAACGTTAAACTCTACTCATAGTGTCTCCATGCGGCAAACTGATTGTTATGACAATCTTTGTAGAATAACTGTTCAACTTTACCGGAAGTCGAATAGTTCATTTCAACTTGTTCATAAACCATTTCTGTTAAGAATGTTGTTTTTAATGCGTTATGATAAATTGGTACAAGTTTAAATTTATACAAAACACCGTACATCTTTGGAACTGTTATATACATTTCATTTTGTTCAAGTGTGATTTCTATTTGATCCGTACCTTCTTTTGTTAAAAACTTTCCTATCAGGTTTTCCTGATTCGTAATTTCAATAGGTTTAGCAGTCGGTGGTAATTGTACATCCTCTCCGAAAATGATTTTAGCAATTTCTCGAGTAAGATGGGTTACTGGTGTCACATTCATATTGCTTAAGTAAATAATTGTAATGTCTTCATCTACGAATCTTAAAAAGTCACTAAAATATCCACTTATATCCCCATAATGATGTACACATTTTCTTTCACACACTTCAGATACCATCCAACCACAAGCATATGAATCACGATATGCTTTAAACAATTTCTTTGTGTTTTCTTCATTTAAGAGACTTAATGATTTAAGTGCTTGATCCCATAGGAATAAATCCTCTGTTGTTGAATATAGACCATATGCCCCTAACGGAAATGAAAGATCTGCATATGCGGCATGGATTGGATTTTTCCAATAGGAATATCCTGATGCTAAATTTGCTATTACTTGAACACCATCATCACAACCTGTATTAACCATTCCTAATGGAATACATATATAGTCCTTTATGTACTTAGCGTAGGAAACACCTGAAACCTTTTCAATTATGGCCGTGAGTACAGCATACCCCGAATTAGAATAGTCAAATTCACTTCCAGGCTCAAATTCCAATTTATGATTTTTGAACGAATCAATTAGTTGTTCTAAAGTCATTGGTAGTCTCATAGTAGTTGACCAAAAGTCAGGGAAACTTGTGTAATTAGGTATTCCTGAAGTATTTGTTAAACAGTGATAGATTGTGATGTTTTCACCCCGTGGGTAATCATTTAGATATTTAGCAATACAATCATCAATATTCAAAAATCCCTTTTCATGTAATTGAAATATAGCAAGAGAAGTAAACGCCTTCGTTAATGACCCAATACGGAATTTAGTTGTAGGTTTATTGGGGACCATATGCTCCCAATTCGCCATTCCAAATCCTTTACTCACTATTACCTTTCCACTTTTTGCAACTAGGAGTGAACCGTGTAAATAGCCATTCTCGTCATACCTTTCAACCCATTTACTAATTCGTTCTTTCATCATTACTAACTTGTCCCTCCATAACCTAAAACTATCTTTACTATAATTCTATGAAACACCTATCATTCCTTCTGCTAGTCATTTGTAAATCACTATGTATCAAGGTCTATTAATCATAGTGAATAGATTTATACACTCTTAATGTATTTTAAGAGGCTCATTTATTTACAGGGGATTTCCCCTTTCATTATCATTTGCAGTTGTAAAATAAAGGGATTTATAGGTAAAGCCACGAAATTAAAACATTATTAAGAGAGGAGGATTTTTATGAAACCACCTATAGCAAAACGCATCCCTTATCTCCATGAATTGCATGGCGATGTGCGCGAAGATCATTATTATTGGCTAAAGGATCGTACCAATCCAGAAGTTATCCAATATCTTGAGGAAGAAAATCTATATTATGATGAAATTATGCGTCCATTGGCGAGTCAAGCTGAGCAAATCTACCAAAGTATGATTGATCGAGTACCCGATTCAGAAGTAAAAGTACCCGTACAACATGGACAATTCTTTTACTATTCTCGCTTAGACAAAGACAAACAATATCCAATCTATGCTCGTAAACGGGCTGCAAACCGTTTGCAACTATTAAGCGCAACAGAAAAAATCCTGCTTGATTTAAACGAATTAGCCGCTGAAGGCGATTATTTAAGTGTCACAGAACAGCGATTAAACACTACTCATAATCTTCTTGCTTATTTAGAAAATCGTGATGGATCAGACCGGTATACAATTTACATAAAGAATCTAGAAACAGGTGAAATTCTACCTGATCGAATTCAAAATGTGTATTTATATAGCAGTGTAGAATGGAGCCATTGCGGTAATTATATTTTTTACATTACAGTTGATGAAATGCAGCGCCCTTATCGATTGTGGCGACATCGTGTTGGTAGTCAAGTAGATAGTGATGAATTAATTAATGAAGAAAAGGATAGTACATTTACGTTATTTGTGACTAAATCTCAAAGCGGGAAATTTATTTTTGTTTATTCAAGTTCTAGTACGATGAGTGAAATTCGCATGCTAAGTGCAGACTCTCCTTTAGAACAACTGCAACTGATAGACGAACGCCGAGAAGGAGTCGAATATGAAGTTGAGCATTGGGGTGATGATCTACTTATCCTTACGAATGAAGGTGCGTTAAACTTTCAATTACTCCGATGCCCAATCAACAATCTCCAATTAAGAGAACCTGTCATTGAATATAACGGGAATCGCTATCTCCAAGGCATGTATCCGTTCCAAGATGCGTTGTTACTCTTTGGCCGTGAGAACGGATTAACGCAGATATGGGTCCTACAAGATGGTATATTAAATCCGTTTGAATGGGATGAACCATTATACACAGTGTCAATTTTAAGCGACCAAAGCTACGAGGCTTCGGAAGTACTAATCCAATATGAGTCTTTACTTACTCCAAGAACAACTTATGCACTGAATTTGTTAACAGGCGAGAAAAAGCAGTTGCAAGTGGCTCCTGTTAGTGGCGGTTATCAAGCAAAGGATTATCATCAAGAACAATTGTGGGCTGTTGCAGAAGATGGGGTTAAAATTCCGTTAACCGTTGTCTATAAGAAAGGATCACTAAGTTCAGGACCGGCACCTTTAATTCTTCATGGATATGGATCCTACGGAGCAAATAGTAATCCACAATTTAACGCTTACCGACTTCCACTATTGGACAAAGGGGTTGTATTTGTCACTGCTCAAGTACGTGGCGGATCAGAAATGGGTAGAAGTTGGTATGAGAATGGAAAGATGCAAAAGAAACGAAACACTTTTACTGATTTCATAGCTGCAGCAAGATATCTTATTGAAGAGGGTTATACGAGTCCAAGTAAACTAGTAGCACGAGGTGGAAGTGCTGGTGGATTGCTTGTGGGAGCTGTTGCTAACATGGCTGGCGAGCTGTTTAAAGTCATTGTACCTGAAGTACCGTTTGTTGATGTTGTCACGACGATGCTCGACGACACAATACCTCTTACTACTCTAGAATGGAAAGAATGGGGCGACCCACGTAATGCAGAAGATTATTTCTATATGAAATCATATAGTCCATATGATAATGTGGAAGCAAAAGACTATCCTCATTTATATATCACTACTGGTCTAAACGACCCACGAGTTGGTTATTGGGAGCCTGCAAAATGGGTTGCTCGACTAAGAACTATGAAGACTGATGATAATATTCTTGTCTTAAAGACGAATATGGGAGCTGGTCATTTTGGTGCATCTGGACGATTTAACCATCTTAAAGAAGCTGCACAATGCTACGCTTTCATTCTAGATAAGCTAGGCATTTCTTCACAAGATTAATAGTTAACTTTCCCTCAATAGAGGTGAAGACATTAGAGGGCTGTATCATTAGTGATTTCTCATCACTTGAGCAGCCTCTTTTTATGGATATTTCATAATAGCGGGAATGATGTTAATTCATTAATAATATTTTAAGTTTTACAGACAGGCACTTATTTACAGTGTCTTTTTTCTTTCATGTTGTTTTCTTTTTTGAAATTGCTGACAGTGTAACATTTTTCTGATTTTTTACGTCTATTTCATATTAAACAACTAAACTCCAAGGAGAAGAGTATATTGCGTAAATTACTGTTTTTATTAGCTATCCCTTTCTTTATTTTTCTTTTTATTATTTCCCTTGTTTTATTTGATTATATTTACTTTCCACTAATCGGATATAAAGCTAATGCTGTGGCTGAAAAATTTCTCGAGGAGCAATATGGAGAAGACTTTGTTATAGATGAGAACGAATTTTCAAAGCCATTAGGTGATGATACAGGGACGTACCAAATTAGAGCTCATCCAGTAGCAAACCCAGATCTAACAATCAGAATCTCAGTCACTGAAGATATGGAACCAATATGGGATGATTACTTAGAAATTAAGTGGCGGGCAGATCTTAACGAACAATTTGGTTCCATATATAAAGAAGTTTACGGAACTGCTGAAAGTTATTCCTATATGGTAAATGTATCATTCCCGGAAAGCACTTATTCTGATTACAGTATTACTAACACCTATCAAGACATTTTTGTACAGGAGCATAGTGGTATTAGTAACATTGTATTTGCAAATGTCATTCTGAACTCATCGAATGATATGGATTACCAACTTGATTTAGCTTATGAATTGGTTCAGCACTTGAAGAGTCAAGAATTGAATTATTTCAGTATTGAAATTACCTACTATAATGAGAAATTACAGCATGCAGTTACTGATCAAGATAAAAATTTAAATTATTACGCTTTTTCAAACAAGTTTCTAAAAGATCGAGAATATGTTTTAGATTTTTACTCTGATTCTATGGACAAAGAGTCTATAAAGAAGCTAGATCAATTAATCTCACCAACAGATTTAAAACAATATTTACGAGAAATCAATTTTTAATAATAAAAGTCTGCTGAAAATCCAGCAGACTTTTACTTTATCTTATGAGAAAACTAGAATTTTACGAGCAATAGATTCCGTTAAACGCGTTGTAACCTTTGGAACAGCCCATTTAATGATTGGTGTTAATACTGCACCCGATATTCCACCAGCGTTGACTTCAACTGTACAAGTCATGATAGTCTTACCATTAACTTCTTCAGCAGTAAAATGTCCACTTCCAGTAAATTTATCGGATATGCCTGTCAGTTCAAACTTAATATTTGAAGGTTCATTCCACTCGGTAATATTCACTTGGGCTTGTATAGTTTTTTTAATCCCTTTTACATTACCTTCAAAAGTCCAAATAGACTCTTCTTCATTAATGATTTCGTGTTCCTTATACGCTGGTACTGCTGTTGCCCATTTTTCAAGGTCACTAACATAATCCCAAACTACTTTTATATCTACTGGAAGTTCTACTGTGTGTGTTCCTGTTGCCATCATAATTCCCACTTTCGCTACATATTTACCAACTAATTATTACATATTAAACCTAAACTTACATCATTATTTCATTTACTTCTTAAGTACTTGTATTACACGAAAAAAGAACGTACTTCTCGAAGGAAATACGTTCTAAAATGGTAAAAGCTCAAAGCAAATTTAACTATATAAGTGGCTTGTAAGTTTATGTGATATCAGAAATTAATACCCACCATACTGCCCACCAGATCTCAGAAATTGCTCATTTACTTTTTTATTATAATTGTATTGTTTAGGATCTACAGTAGTAAAACCTGATGGTGTATAAAATCTCAGTAAATCACCATTTACAACTTTATCAGACAATTGTAATTTATAATCTACTTCTTCTTTATATTCTTCCGCCATTTTTTCTAATTTGCTATCTTCTGTAGGTAGTCCGGTTTTAGCATCATATAGCTCTTCATTAATTAAATAGACGTCAGGGCTTGCAAAATCACCATTTCTAAAAGTCACTACGTCATTATGCTCACTTGATAATAAGTCCGTACCAAATTGAACATAATCTTGTGAGTCAATTCCAAGTAAATGTAATACTGTTGGTAAAATATCCATCTGACCGCCGTAAGTATGATTTACGCCACCTTGCATGTTTGGCACATGAATAATTAATGGCACACGTTGTAAGTTAGTATTTTCAAAAGGAGTAATCTCTTTACCCATGATTTTCTCCATCGCTTTATTATGATTTTCTGAAATACCATAATGGTCACCATAAAATACTAACATCGTATTATCATACAAGCCAGATTCCTTTAGCTCTGTTATAAATTGTTCAATTGCTTCATCTGCATATCGAGCTGTTTGGAAGTAATCATCAACACTAGCGTCACCAGTATCTGCTTTACCAATTGTTGTTAACTCTTGATCCATTTTATATGGATAATGGTTCGCAACTGTAATAAGTTTTGTATAGAATGGCTGTTGTAAGGATTTTAAATAAGGCATTGATTGTTCAAAGAATGGTTTATCCATTAAACCGTACTCAGCCATATCCTTTTCATTACTTGTATCATAATAATTTGCATCAAAGAAATTGTCATAACCAAATGATTTATAAATCGTGCTGCGGTTCCAGAAGCTTCCGTTATTACCATGGAAAACAGCAGATGTATAACCATGATCTTTTAATATCGCTGGCGCTGCTTGATACGTATTGTTACCTTTTGTAATATAGGCAGATCCTTGCGGTAAACCAAATAAAGAATTCTCAAGCATAAATTCAGCATCTGACGTTTTACCTTGCGCTGTTTGATGGAAGAAATTATCAAAGTACAGTGTATTCGGATCTTTCGTTAACGAATTTAAGTACGGTGTTACTTCTTCACCATTCAGTTTATAGTCGATTAAGAAGTTTTGGAACGATTCTAAATGGATGTAGATAACGTTCATGTCTTTTGCTGCTCCAAAATATTCTTTATTAGGAACTGCATAGTTTGATTTTGTATAGTTAATAACTTCTGTAATATCATCACTATCTGCCAAAGCTCTTTGTGATGAAGCCATAATCGTTTCATTCGCATCGTAAATCGTATAGTTATACATTCCTAAATACTTCACAATATAGTTTCTATCAAAACCACGAGTTAATAACTGTGGACGATCAGCGTTGGCTAGTCCTAAATTAACAGCAGATATCGCAATTACAAAGGTAATCACTGCAGTGACTTTTTTAAAGCTAACTCTCGTAAAATCTTTTTGAATTTTTTTAGTCAAACATAAGTAAATTAATAATAGTAGATCAACAAAGAACAAAATATCATATGGTTGCAATAAAGATTGCACACTACCACCTAAGTCACCAAAGTTTTGTGTTTGGAAAATGGTTGGTAATGTAATAAAGTCACTAAAGAATCGATAGTATACTGCATTTGCATATAAAAGAATGGACATTAACATGTACATTACTACTAATGATATATACTTTAATCTACCTTTAAAAAGAAATGATACACCGAGAAATAACATAGCAGAACCTAACGGATTAATAAATAAAAGGAATTGTTGAAGTGCTCCTTCTACACCTAAGTTAAACTGCGTTAGTTGCGTTATATATGTTTTGATCCATAACATGAAAACAGCTAATACATATAGACCAAAGAACTTATCTAAGTAGTTAGTTTTATTGATATTTATACTTGCCATTTCCTTCACCTTTTCTATAGTTAGAATTAAATTATTATATAATTTATAAATAAATTGAAAATTTGATAATTTGTGTTTTACAACACTATATTATTTTGGTAAAATATTATATCGCTAAATAAATTTCGAAGCTAGTACATACTACAACTAGTTTGGACTTCTGTCAAGTTGAATAGAATCGAAATTGCTATTTTTCTATCTTTCTTAATAAGAAATAATGGATTCAAACACGAAAATTACAATCATAATAGTATAATAACGATGTAAGGTTAGAAGAAGTTCCATATTTCAATTTTTTTATCAATAAAATCTTATTAAAGATTCTTGTTTTCTTCTATATTTACCTTAACTATCCCAAATTTACATTCATATATATTTTAAATACAAAAAACCTCTGAGCATATGTAACTAATAATAGCTCAGAGGTTCTTTTATTATTCAACTTTGGAAATTTTTGTTGAATTGCATCCATTACTCAACGGTATTAGTGGTAATTAACTGATGAATTTGATCAATATCTACGTTTCCACCAGATATGATTGTGACAATATTTTTACCTTGTAAATTAAGTTTATTAAACATGGCAGCTGCGATGGTTGTTGCACTTGATGGTTCAATTAGTTGTTTCATACGTTCCATAACAAAACTAAATGCCTGACGAATTTCATCTTCACTAACAAGCACAATATCATCAAGATATTTCATCAGTACCGGGAAAGTTAAGTCTCCTGGTTGATTGGTCCTTAACCCATCTGCAATGGTCGTAGTAGCTGGTATTGATGTAATTTTTTTATTTTGTAACGATAAAAACGTGTCATTGGCAAGCTCTGGTTCAACCCCAATTACTTTTATCTTCGGATTGGTCTCTTTTATGGCAGTTAGCATTCCAGAAATTAGGCCACCACCACCAATAGGGACTATAACTGCATCAATTTTATCCACTTGCTCTAAAATTTCTAATCCAACCGTTCCTTGTCCTGCCATTATAAACGGATCGTCATAAGGTGGAATGTATATACCATTCTCTTGATCAGCAATCATTTGTGCTCGTGGTAATCTCTCTGCAGAAGTTGTGCCACACTTTTCTACTTTCCCATTGTACGCTTCGATTGCATGAACCTTACACAAGCTTACATTTTCAGGCACTACAATTGTTGCAGGAACTCCGTATTTGTTCGCAACAAAAGCAACAGCTTGACCGTGGTTACCAGACGAGGCTGTAGTTAAGTACTTGGCTCCATTCTCAATTGCATGAATGCCTTTGTTACTTGCTCCGCGAATTTTAAATGAACCTGTTTTTTGTAAATGCTCTGATTTTAAAAACATCTGATTACCACAAATTTTAGATAATTGCTCTGATTGAAGAATCGGTGTTACGTATGCGATATCACGAATTCGTTCCCTTGCTTCTTGCACATCGTTTAATGTAATCATTTATTTTATCCCCCTATTTCACTGCAATTATAAAATCAATCTCAACTGGTGTATTACTAGGAAGCGTAGATGCCCCAATTGCTGAACGAGCGTGACGACCCTTTACTCCGAAAATTTTTTCAAGTAATTCGGAAGCAGCATCAAGAACTTTTGATGGTTCATAAAAGTCTGGTGCTGTTTGCACGTACCCCGTTACTTTTAACACTTGCTCTACATTATCTAGGTTACCAATCGCTGCTTTTAAACAGCTTAGTGCTTTTAACACGCAATACTCTGCAAGTTCTTGAGCCTGTTCTACCTTAACGTCTCTCCCCACTTTTCCTGTATACGGTAGCTTCCCATTAATGCGTGGAACTTGCCCGCTGATATAAGCCACTCCCCGATGAATCGTTACAGGAACATAACTGTAAAGAGGAGCGACTGCTTCAGGTAACTCTATACAAAGCTCTTCCAAACGACGTTCAATACTCATAGCTAAAATCTCCTCACGAAATACAAAATGGTATGTATAGTTTAGTTATCAAACAATTCAATACTGTATAAAGGAAATCCTTCTAAAAACAGATTTGGGTCACAACTTTCCAAGCTGTTTATTTTAAATAAAAAAAACGGATTCATTAGACAGAATCCGTTTTTAAGTATTTATTAGCTCTAACGTCTTCGATACACATAAGAGAGGGTGGGGCAAAATGTATGCCTGTATGGTTATTCAATATCTACAAATTGGTCAAGTAATGCACGCACTTCATCAGTTGACTTGGTGCTCATCAATTGATTTCTTAATTCACCTGCACCGCGGAATCCTTTAACATAAATTTTAAAGAAGCGATGAAGAGCTGTGATAGAACGCGGCAATTCTTCAGAGTATTTGTCTTGAAGATCAAGTTGCAGTCTTAACAAATCAAGGTAGTCTTGAGTGGTATGCTCTTTCGGTTCTTTTTCAAAAGCAAATGGGTTTTTGAAAATTCCACGACCAATCATCACTCCATCAACACCATACTTTTCTACAAGTTGCAAACCAGTTTGGCGATCAGGAATATCCCCATTGATTGTCAATAGCGTTTCTGGGGCAATCTCATCACGAAGTTTCTTAATTTCAGGTATTAACTCCCAATGCGCATCTACTTGACTCATTTCCTTTCTAGTACGTAAATGAATCGAAAGGTTTGCGATATCTTGTTTTAAAATGTGCGTTAACCATTCTTTCCACTCATCAATCTCCGTAAAGCCGAGCCTTGTTTTCACACTAACAGGTAGTCCACCTGCTTTTGCTGCTTCAATTAGTTCTGCTGCAACGTCTGGGCGTAAAATAAGGCCACTACCTTTTCCTCTTGATGCTACATTTGGGACAGGGCACCCCATATTTATATCGATGCCTTTAAAACCTAACTCCGCCATGCCAATACTCATTTGACGGAAATATTCTGGTTTATCGCCCCAAATATGTGCAACCATTGGCTGTTCGTCTTCTGTAAAAAGCAATCGGCCGCGCACACTTTTATTTCCTTCTGGGTGACAATAGCTATCTGAGTTTGTAAACTCTGTAAAAAATACATCAGGTCTACCTGCTTTACTTACTACATGGCGAAAAACTGTATCCGTTACATCTTCCATAGGAGCAAGTACAAAAAATGGTCGTGGTAAATCACGCCAAAAGTTTTCTTTCATATCTAAACTCAAGTCCTTTCTATTTACATCAGAAACTTTGGCAAAATGCCAACATTCATATATTTATTAGAAACTTATCTCATGCTTATTATAAAACACAAATACACTTGTACATTATTGTGAAATTCAGAAATATTAATTGTATCAGAAATCCGTGATTTGTGGGAAAAGTTATTGATTTTGTAAAGTGTTAATTAGTGGTATAGAAGCAATTATTTAATTAAGTTAGTGGAACGCTCCATTATTTATTTCAACATAAAAGGGCGATTCCTTATATTATAAGGAATCGCGTTTTGAACGTATCACGTTTTAATAGGCTTCTTCTGAAATATCTACTGAGCCAAACACTCTTATCACTTCTGCTTCTAATTCACTTATTAGTTCAAATTCACTTTTTCTAGGTGATAATGCCTTCACAATACTACCATAATACCAATGTTGATCACGTTTTCCACGCTTAAAACGATTCCATATACTATCTCCGTTTATTTTCAAGTCAGTTCTAATTGATCTTAGATTATGCAATTTATCCGCAACAGCAACTTGTATTTCTTCTAGAGATGCACCCTTTAGCATTTCAATGGTATGTTGTTTTCTTAATTCCCATGGTAAGCTCTTATCGTTTTCAGATGCAGCTAAAACGAGATTTGCTACTTGAAGACCAAATGTTTCCGTCAAATCCTCGAAAGATGTTTCAGTATCTTCTAGTGTGTCGTGTAATATGCCCGCAGCTATTACCTCTTCAGAACAATTCGCTTTTTGCAAAAGCATTCCTACAGCAAACGGATGTGTAATGTATGGTATATCTGTTCCTTTTCTTGTTTGATTTTTATGTGCCTTTGCGGCAAAATTGATGGCTTTTTCAATTAATTCCATAAATACCTCCAGGTTTTATAAACTCTTTTAGATACTTAAGCTTCTATATTATTCATTTCATATAGTATATTATAGTTACACAAAAGGCCTAGTAAGTGGAAAATACCACTTACTAGGCTTTTAATTTTCATCTTGAAACTACTGTTCGCGAACCATCATATAGCTCTCGTCTGCTTACATACGCATTAATGCACCATTAGGCTTTGCTAATTCATGTACTGAGATCCGATTCATTTTGCAATAATGTTTATAAAATTGCTGTGCGAACTCTCGCTCTTTTGGATCACTTTTTAACGATACTATATCCAGTAAAATTTGAGCCATCCATAAATTATCAAAATATCGATATTTACCTGAATTCCAAGTCATTTTATCTGGAGTTTTTTCATTTAAATAATATTTCCAAAATAGCATTTGATCTGATTCCTGTTCAGTAAGTTGCAGTTTAAATTTTGAATGTGCAGAAATATTACCATCCTCACAAAGTTTACCGATAAAATTTTCATTGACCATATAGACACCTAAAATACGTCGATCCTTTTCCGGCATATTAGGGTCAATTGCGGTTAAAAGAACAGCACTATTTTGATGCAAGCGAATCGGTTTATTTGGCTTTCCCTTGTTATTACCACTTTTAATTACACCCGAAAAAACTTTCCACTGTGAAAAAGAACTGTCTATCTCCTCAGAGTCACACCAAAATACCATTTGTGATTCTGGATGGAGTTTATGATTTCTCATTAATTTGTCATGTTCCAATCGAAGTTCGTGGTTTTTACGCTGCTGTTTTTGCTCCTCTTCCTTTTTCCATTCTTCTTCCTTACGTTCCTGTTCCTTTTTTTGGATCATTTGATCAAGTGAAGTTGCCATATTTTCATCATGGAGTTTTAAATGGTTTTCAAATACGTCAGGGAATACAAACTTTTTACTTTCTGATGCAAAATGTATTTCAATACTAGATTCATTATGTTTAACAATATTACCCAATCCAAAACGTTTATGTGTAACTTTCTTATTGATTAAATTCATTATTCTAATCCTCCTCGTAGATTAAGAACTGTTTATTAATTACTAGTACATTGCAACTTAGACTACCCTTTATGCTTAACATCTATCTGCCTATACAAAATGTAAAAAAAAATCGTATCCCTAATTCTATTGCAATAATACAGCGGAATTCGGAATACGATTAGTAAAGTAAAACTAATTATAAGATTATTATAACATTTCTAAAGAGAATATACAAATTTACTATTGACAAAATATTTCTACGCGAGGTAAAATAAATAATTTTGAAAATTTTTATGATTATTTTCTATCGTTAATTACAACCACTTTATTTATTTGCTAATAAAGCTCGATTACGCTCATTAAATTTATCGTTGTGTGAAGAAACCATAGCATAGCTTGAAGCATCTGGCTCGATGAATTGCTTCGCACTATTAACAGCTAAAACTGCATCGGTAAACGTCCCAACTAATAAGTAGACCTTATCATCATAAGCGACAATATCCCCTACTGCATAGATGCCAGGTATGGACGTTTTACATTGACCTTCACTGTTAAATTGCATATATTCATTTCGTTCTGGGGCAATAGCTTCACAGAAGTCGAGTGAAACTTCACGGTTATATCCGTGACATACCAATACCTCATCCACTGACATTTCATACTCTACATCATCTTCTCTTAATAAGACACGTTCAATAGCTGTTTTATCTTCATTGGAAATGAGCTTTGTCATTTCTGTATTTAATTTAAACTCGACACCATGCTCTACTAATTTTTTAATTTGTGATTCATGAGCTTTTAATTCGTCACTGCGGTAGATAATTGTAAGCCTTTTTGCAATTGGTAATAGTTCAACAGCCCAATCAATTGCTGCATTTCCTCCACCTGAAATTAATATCTCTTTATTATTAAAGCGTTCGATACCATTAATGGTGTAATGAAGGTTTTGCATTTCAAACTTTTCTGCTCCTTCAAGATCTAGCTTAATTGGCTCGTAAATTCCTCCACCAATTGCGATAATCACTGATTTTGAGTAGTGCTGCTCACCTGTATTTGTCGTGATAATAAAATATTCTTCTTCTTTATCGATTCGGTCCACTTTTTGACTTAAACAAATGGTCGGTTCAAATGTCATTGCTTGTGCGATTAAATTATTTATAAATTGACTAGCCTGAATAGGTGGTTGACCTCCTACATCCCATAGTACTTTTTCTAAGAAGATATTGACCTTTCCACCTAAATACGGATGGTATTCAATTATCTTCGTTTTCATGTCGCGCATGCCACTGTAAAAAGCACTATAAAGCCCAGCAGGTCCTCCACCAATAATCGTCACATCATATAATTCCATTTTGAACACTCCATTATTTCTTAATCGTAGTTGATTTATCGTTATTATTTTATTCGTACCCATTGAGAACTCTTCTCATTCAGATTAACGAATCATTCGATGAAAGTCAAATCTAATTGAAAAACATTCTCAAGAAAATATTGACATAGTGAGAATTTGGAGTATGATAAATTCATATCATTGGTAATGAGAATCTTTATCAATTAGAAAAATTAAACAAAGTGAGGCTAAATATAATGAAAAAGTCATTATTCTTATTAATAACTTCTATTATTGTTTTAGTACTTGCCGCTTGTGGCAATGACAATTCAAAAAATGAAGAAGCAACACCTGAAAAAGATAACGATGGACAATATCCAATCGTGATAAAACATGCTTTTGGTGAAACAACGATCAATGAAAAACCTGAACGCGTTGCAACGATATCTTGGGCAAACCAAGATGTAGCATTGGCACTTGGAGTAGTACCGGTAGGTTTTTCTGCTGCAAACTACGGAGTTCAAGATGATTCTGGTTTATTACCTTGGACTGCAGATAAATTAAAAGAGCTTGGTGAAGAAAATCCAAACGTTTACCAAGATACTGACGGTCTAGATTTTGAGGCGATTGCTGACAGTAATCCAGATGTTATTCTTGCTGCATATTCTGGTATTACTCAAGAAGAATACGATACATTAAGTGAAATTGCTCCAGTTGTACCTTATGAAGAAACTCCTTGGGTTACACCTTGGCGCGACCAAGTATTATTAAATGCTAAAGGTATGGGTATGGAAGAAGAAGGTAAAAAGTTAATAGCTGATACAGAAAAGTTAATTGCAGATAAGGCAAATGAATATTCTGCTATTAAAGGGAAAAAAGCAGCATTCGGTATGTTTGACACAAATGATTTATCAAGCTTCTACATTTATACACCTACAGATCCACGTGGTGAATTCTTATCTGATTTGGGTATGGAGTACCCTGAAGGGATTAAAAAATTAATTACTGATGATAGCTTCTACATTCAAGTAAGTGCTGAAAATGCAGATGCATTAAACGACACTGAATTATTTATTACTTATGGTAACAAAGATACTTTGGCTGCTTTACAAGCTGATCCAATTTTAGGAAAAGTACCTGCGATTGCTGCTGGCAACATCGTTGTGATAGAAGATAACACACCATTAGCAGCTGCTGGTAACCCAAATCCACTTTCAATTCAATATACAATTGATGAATACTTAACTCTAATCTCAGATGTAGCTAAAAACGTTAAGTAATATGAAACAGATGAACGTTGAACAAAAGAAGCAATCATTCTTTCCTAAAAATTTAGGAAGGCTCACTATTATTCTTTTAATACTATTGATTATTTCAATTATTGCTTCTATAGCTTTTGGCTCTCGTTCAATTGGGTGGTCTACAATTCTGGATGGTCTCTTCCATCCAGAATTGAATGACCATGAATCTAGTGTCGTTCGTCAGCGTGTTGTTCGAACGATTTTTAGTTTTATGTGTGGTGCAGCATTAGGTGTATCTGGGGCACTAATGCAATCGGTCACGCGAAACCCAATTGCCGACCCAAGTATTTTAGGGGTTAATACTGGGGCATCCCTTTTTGTTGTAAGTGGAATTGCCTTTTTCAATATTAGCACCGCAAGTGAATATGTATGGTTAGCTATAGCAGGTGCGATTCTTACTGCTATTTTTGTGTTTATAATTGGTTCTCTTGGCGGCAGTGGGGCTACTCCTTTAAAACTCGTCTTAGCAGGGGCTGCAACTAGTGCAATTTTATCTTCGCTTGTTACTGCAATTATGATTCCTCGGCAAAATGTCATGGATCAATTCCGTTTTTGGCAGGTTGGAAGTGTGGGAGCTGGGACATGGGATAGTATTCAATTACTTTTCCCTTTCTTAGTTGTCGGTATAGTCATTGCTATTATTACAGCACCAGCGTTAAATGCAATGGCATTAGGAGATGAAGTTGCGACTGGATTAGGAGTTAAAACTGGTACCATTCGATTAGCTTCTGCTTTTGCAGGTGTACTACTATGTGGTGCAGCAACAGCCTTTGCAGGGCCAATTGGATTTATCGGTCTTTTAGCAACTCATTTAATTCGATTAATGATTGGACCTGACTTACGTTTCGTTATTCCCCTTTCCGCATTATCTGGTGGGATTATTTTAACGATTTCCGATGTAGTAGGACGATTGATCGCTCGTCCTGGAGAAGTAGAGGTTGGGATATTGACAGCCTTTATTGGGGCACCGATTTTAATTTATATTACGATGAAAGCGAAAATGCGTAGCCTATGATGAACAACGATACTTTACAAACCATTATTCAATCAAGATCAAAACGTAAACGTCGTTACATTGCAACGACTGTAATATTAATCATCATTGCCTTTGGATTATGTTGCGCCATGCTTATGCTTGGAAATACTATTTATCCTATAAAAGATGTTATTGCGGTTTTATTAGGTAACGATGTTAAAGGAGCTAGCTTCGCTGTTGGAACATTACGTTTACCACGTATGTTAGCTGGACTTCTTGCTGGATTTGCTTTTGGAGTGGGTGGTTATGTATTCCAAACAATGTTAAGAAACCCATTAGCCAATCCAAATGTAATTGGTATAACAGCAGGGTCAAGTGCTGCCGCCGTCTTTTGCATTGTCGTTCTTAATGCTAGTAATGCAGTCATTTCAATTGCTTCAGTCTTAGGTGGCTTATTGACAGTTATTATTATATATGGTCTATCTAGAGGAACTTCTTTTTCTATTGGACGATTAATCTTAATAGGAATTGGGATTCAAGCAATGTTAAATGCCTTTATCTCCTATTTAATGTTAATCGCAAAAACGCATGATTTACCAACTGCTCTTCGCTGGCTCAGTGGAAGTTTAAATGGGGTAAAAATGGAAACAATCATGCCTTTACTGATTCTTTTAGTCATCTGTACACCGATTTTTATCTATTTTGCAAATCATCTAGAAATGTTAGAACTTGGTGAACAAGCGGCTACATCTTTAGGTGTCTCAACCAATCGTGTTCGTATCATTTTATTAGTAAGTGCTGTACTAGTTATCGCTCTCGCTACTGCAACAACGGGGCCGATTGCCTTTATATCATTTTTAGCTGGCCCAATTGCAAGACGTCTAATTGGGGCAGGATTTTCTGCACTCATACCATCAGGGTTAATAGGTGTTATTTTAGTACTCGCAGCTGATTTAATCGGGCAATTTGCTTTTGAAACACGCTTCCCTGTAGGTGTTATTACAGGAATTATCGGGGCACCGTATTTAATCTACTTACTAATAATAATGAATCGAAAGGGGAATATATAATGGCTCATACATTACAAACTAAAAACCTACATTCTGGCTATGACCAAAATCTCATTTTAAAAGATGTAAGCCTATCGATTCCTGAAAATAAAATTAGCATCATTATCGGCTCAAATGGCTGTGGAAAGTCAACCTTATTAAAAACGATGGCTCGACTATTAAAACCAACGGATGGCGATGTGTATTTAGATGACAAATCGATTTATGAAATACCATCTAAAAAGTTAGCTCGTACGGTTGGACTGCTACCACAGTCCCCTATCGTCCCAGAAGGTATTACCGTAGCTGACTTAGTTGGTCGAGGTCGTTTTCCTCATCAATCCATGTTTTCTAGTTGGTCGAAAAAAGATTATGAAGCTGTTGCGACAGCTCTCGATATGATGAATATTACAGAATTTAGCGATCGCAATATAGATGAACTTTCAGGTGGACAACGCCAACGTGTATGGATAGCGATGGCATTAGCACAGCAAACCGATATTTTATTTTTAGATGAGCCAACTACTTATTTAGACATTACGTATCAAGTGGAAATCTTAGATTTATTGAAAGATCTAAATGTCAAATACGGAACGACCATTGTAATGGTGCTTCATGATATTAACCTTTCCGCTCGTTATGCAGATTATTTGTTTGCTGTAAAAGAAGGGAATCTTATTGCTGAAGGTCCTCCAAATGAAATTGTAACAAGTGAGCTAATTAAAGAAACATTTAATTTAGATTGCCGAGTAATCAATGATCCCATCTCAAACACACCGTTAATTCTTCCTATAAGTCGATATCATAAATAACAAAAAAGTAGAATTTGAAGTCTTCTCAAATTCTACTTTTTTGATTAGACGGTTATCATATGGAAAACAAAGGGTTTTTCTCAACTGGCACCCATAATTCACTTTGTTCTAATTGTCCCGCTAATGAGTAAAGGGAGTCCTCCCTGCCCCTAGCCGCCATAAACTGAACCCCGACCGGGAGACCATCAGCCGATAAATGCAATGGAACCGTCATAGCGGGCTGACCTGTTAAATTTGCTAATTGAGTAAAAGGAGTTTTTTTCAAATTGTTTTCTGCTACCTGCTCTACAATCCCAACTTTTTTCAACACTCCTCCCATTGATAGCCTGCCAGCAACCTGCATAGATAGTTGTTCTGATTTCTTCGGTTCAAGTTCACCAATTTTGGAAGGTGGAAAGGCAGTGGTAGGTGTCATATAAAAATCGTACGTCTCATGAATAGTCTCCATCGCAAACGCCGCTTGATCCCATTCTCGTATACTTAGAACTATTTCCTCTGCCGATGTTGCCTTTCCGACTAAACCTAGAATCCATGTAGTCAGCTCCACATCGTTCATTACAGCCTTTCTTCCCAAGATTTCCTCCAAAGATGTAATGGCTGCGGCTACTTCACCGAAATACATCGTCAAATAGCTTTTTGCAATTTTTCTTCCATCCACAGGTGCATCGACTTCCTCAATATGATATCCCATAGAAGCTAGAAGCTTTGCTGCATTATATACTGCTTCCTTGCAATCCTCGTGAACGTCAGAACCTAGTGGCGATCTGACTGAAAAAGCAATCCTCAGATTTTTTTTCGGTGGAACTTTCACCATTTGAAGATATGAACCATCAAATGGAGGTGCATGAAATGCAGCAGCTTTTTCGAAAAATTTGATTTCATCTAGCATTGCTGCGCTGTCGCGCACCGACCTTGATAAAATATGATCAACCGAGGCTCCCTGCCAGTTCCTCCCATAAGTCGGTCCAACAGGTGTTCGTCCTCTAGTCGGTTTCATTCCAAATAGCCCGCAGTAAGCAGCCGGAATCCTTATTGAGCCACCACCGTCATTCGCCCCAGCAATAGGTACCATACCGCTAGCGACCGCAGCCGCAGAACCTCCACTTGACCCCCCTGGTGTATGGTCAAGGTTCCACGGGTTGCGAGTTGGCCCGTAAAATCGAGGCTCCGTAATCCCCATTAACGCAAACTCTGGAACATTCGTTTGACCAACAAAAACTGCACCTGTCTTTCGCACCTGCTTAACGTACTCAGAATCAGCCTTTGCACAGTAACTTTGAAATGCCCTTGACCCTTGGGTAATTTTCTCCCCAGCAATTTCTTGTCCGATATCCTTTAAAAGCATTGGCACACCAGCAAAAGTACCAGATAAATTAACGCATTCAGCATGTCTTTCCGCTTTTTCATAAAATTTATTGATCACTGCATTTAACGATGGATTGTGTATTTCGATTGTTTTAATAGCTTCTTCAAGAACTTCCTTTACCTGCAATTCTTTGTTTTTTATTAACTCTGCTAAAGCAAGACCATCATACTTTTTATAGACAAACCCTTCCATGAAATCACCCTCTTTCACACGGTATTAAGATGCTTTTTTAATTACTTATGCTTTTTTCCCTCTTACTATCAATTCAATAAAAAAGAACGAACCCCTTTTTTGGAATTCGTTCGTAAGGAATATATTAACTGAGATCACGTAACTCCCGTCTGAAAAGAAAGTATACTGCAACTACAAAGAGTGCTGGTGTTTATAAAAATTCGCCTACAGTTGTCCTCTCCCTTATAGTTGACAATTGGGGCAAAAGTGAGTTTTTCGCGAAGAGATTTCATCTTTAATTATGGCAGTATTGCAACGAGAACACACTTCCCCTTCTCGATCATAAACATAAAACTGGTAACCGCCTGTTTTGCTATCACCTTTAAATAAGGGATTTTCCATATAACCGCATTCTTTGATTCCTTTATTAAGGATAAATTGAATCGAATGATAGAGACGTGTTAATTGTTGGTCTTCTAATTCATTGATTTTTTTATGTGGGCTAATCTCTGCATGCCATAGAATTTCATCTGAGTATGCATTCCCTATACCTGCGAGCACTTCTTGGTTAATAAGGGTTGTTTTTATAGTACCCTTTCTTTTTTGCATTAGTTGGTGAAAGACATCCAATGTAAAATCTGGATCAAGCACTTCTGGTCCAAGTTTCATAAACTCTTCCTCAATCTCTTTCGGAGATAAAAGATGGAGGTAGCCTAATCGAAGACCGATGAAAAATAAATGCTGTTCGCCAAAGGATAGTCTTACTTGAATTGTTCTATCAGGTTGATTTTCTTCTTTACCAAAGAACATCCATCCACCTAGCATTAGGTGTAACAGTAAACAGGAACCATCCTGTAGATGAAAAATTAAATATTTTGCTCTTCTAGAAATTTTATTTATCGTTTGACTAGATAACTGTTTGGTAAACGCTTCAACTGGAACGTTAATAGACTTTTCCCGTCCAATCTCAACATCTGAAATTTTCTGCCCACCTATTAATGATCCCAGTAACGTTTTATATGTTTCCATCTCTGGTAATTCAGGCATATTTCTGTCCTCCATTTTGTACTCTGTTTACACAGTATTTCCTAATGGAGGGTTATTATAAATAGTTAGGTTCTAAACCGATAACAAAATTTATTTTGGAGTACATTTTTTAGCTTTATTTATTTTCAAACATAAATAAAATGCCTCAGTCCTTAGAATAAATAATCTACCTATCTAAAAATGACTAGTAATCTATAAATTAAGTGTCATAAACAAACTATTTGGATCATCAGTATAGTTGTCAAAGGGACCGCAGTAATTAAAACCAAAACTTTCATATAGTCGGTGAGCAGGTTTGAAAGCATTCATAGAACCTGTTTCTAGACTTAACTTTTTGTACCCTCGCATCTTAGCTTCATTAATAATGTGTTGCAAAATTGCTCTAGCAACACCTTTCCTCAAATGTTTCTCTACCGTTCTCATGGACTTTACTTCCCCATGTTCTGGAGTTAATTCTTTTAAAGCTCCACACCCCATGATTTCCTCGTAATCCCATGCACTATAAAAAGTAATATCATTTTGCTTTAATTCACTAACATTTAGGGCATGCATACTCTCCACAGGAGAATGTTCAGCCAAACCAGCTAAATGTGTATTTATAAGTTCAAGTGTGCGAATATCTGTTAAGTCATCTATTCTTATCTCCATAAAGAATCCTCCTTTGTAATATGAAACCTTTATACAATCCTCATAATTTAGTTCGTCGAAATTATCTTTATTCCTTTATGAAACAAATAAGAACGAACTCCTCTATTGTAAATCCGTTATTTTATCACCTCGTTGCAATAAGGTGGGAGAATAGGAGATATGTTTGATATTTTTTATACCTAATCATACGGAATCTATAATATAATTATTTAGAAAATTGAAATATTTTGGAAAGAGGAGGGTTATCCATGTCACAAAATACAAGTCAAAAATATTATCAAGAATTAATTGACTTACAAAATGTAGAAGGAATTGAAGCGCAGATTCAAAGTTTACTAGATGTTCAAATTGAATCAGTTTCTGACCTCGAAAAATGGCTGAAAGATGAAAAAGACTTATTTATTAAAATCTATGAGGCAATTATAGGTCATCAAGTTGACTTCTACCGAAATACAGAGGATGCAGAAATCAAGTCAATTTTTCTACACGATCAACAAGTCATTCAACCACTTTTAATGAAATATGAAGCAAAGTTGAATGAGAAATTTAGCAAATCGTCATATTTAAACGAGTTGGATGAAAAACGCTACGGCTTGATGCGACGTGTTCGTGAGTCTAAAATAAAACTGTTCAGAGAAGAAAACATACCTTTATTTGTAAAGGAACAAGAACTTTCTACTAAGTACGATGAAATAATGGGTGGACTTACAATTGAATGGGAGGGAGAAGAAAAGCCATTACCATTTATCGACTCCCAATTAGATAGTCTTGACAGAACGGTGCGTGAAAAGGCTTATCACGCTAAGATTGACGCTTTCCGCCGAATAAAATCAGATATCGATGCCATCATGGATGAGCTTGTTCAAATACGTCACCAAATTGCTATAAATGCAGGATTTGAGAATTATCGTGATTATATATTTGTGGCAAAAAATCGTGAGTATAGCATCCAAGATTGTTATGATTTCCATGAAAATGTAGCGAAATATATTATCCCTGCTTGGAATCGTCTTGCGGAAGTATTCAAATCCAAACTTGGTGTGGATACGTATCGTCCTTGGGATAGCACCGCTAAACTTATGAAAAATCCTCCATATAGTGATGTATCTACGCTTATGGATGGCGTTTCTGAAATTCTAGGAAAAACTGATCCATATTTTGCTGACCGTTTCGAATATATGAGAAATCATGGGTTACTAGATCTTGGAGATCGAAAAGGAAAAGGACAAGGAGGGTTCTGTACCTCTTTACCTGTTTCTGGCGATACCTTTGTTTTTGCAAACTTTAGTCCTTCCTTCTTCTCTCTCATTGCACTAATTCACGAAATGGGTCACGCTGTAAATGGATTCCTTCAGTTTGCCGAACATGGTCCTATTGAAGATTTCCAATTACGCTCGGAAGTTGCGGAATTGTATTCGCATGGGATGGAATTACTTTTAATGGATAAGTTTGATCGCTTTTATCCTGAGGAAGAAGATTTTAAGAGTGCTCAGCGCGAAGAACTGAAACGAGCATTTACTATGTTATACGGTCCACTAGCAGGGGACCTATTCCAACATTGGATTTATACAAATCCTAACCACACTGCAAAAGAGCGTGATGAGAAATTCTTTGAAATCTCAAAACGATATGGGTTAAACCCTGTTGATACTACTGGTTATGAAGATGTAATTGGAGCAAGCTGGATTGGTACTCTGCATTATTTCCAAGTTCCTTTCTATCAAATTGAATACTCTATGTCGATGCTTGGTGCTCTTCAATTACTAGAAAATTATCAGAATAACCCAGAGGAAGCGATTGAATTATATAAAAAAGGTGCAAGTGCGGATTACAATCAATCTATCGCGGCGATTTATAAAGAAACAGGAGTCGAATTTGATTTTACAGAACAAACTGTTAAGCGAATGGGTGAATTCCTAGAGAAGGTAATACAAAACATTCATTAACGAACAGATCTTTGTGATAATTAATGTGAAGTTTTCCGCTTAAAAAGTTATTTCAGTTCCTACTTAATTATTACAATAATTCAATATAACGAACAAGAAAGAAGAACGAATTTCGCCATTGGAAATTCGTTCTTCTTTTAAAATACTAATTACAAGTTCTACTAACGATCGAATAATTTCACAGTCACCGTAGTACCCTTACCTATCTCACTATCAATTAGAAATTCCCCTTCATGGCGTCCCACAATTTCCGATACTATCGCAAGCCCTAACCCACTACTTTGGCTAGAACGGGCAGTGTCAACTCGGTAAAAACGTTCCTTTACTCTTTCCAATGCTTCCTTTGGTATTCCGATGCCATGATCACGAATCGATACGACAACTTCATTGTCCTTCCGAGAACACGTCACAACAATCTTGCCCTTTTCTTCACTATAACGAATAGCGTTAGATAATAAATTATCCCAAACTTGCTCTAGTAAATGCTTGTCTGCATAAATTTCAATAGGCTCTAGCTCATAAATCAGTTCAATTTGCTTTTCATCTAAAATCCAACGTTTAGCAAATACTAGCTCCTTAATCTGCTGATTAAGCGAATAAGATTTTTTTACAATTGGTAAGTTTTTTTGATCCAGTGAACTTAGTAGCAATAACTGCTTCGTCAGTGCTGATAGTCGCTTTGTTTCCTGCTCAATAATTTCTAAGTATTGGACACGTTCTTCTTCTGTATTTTCCCCGTCTTTCAATACGTTTGCATAGCCTTGAATATTCAGGAGCGGTGATTGAAAATCATGGGACACATTATTGATAAAGTCTTTTTTCAATTGATCATTTTCGGCTAACTGTTTCGCCATTTTTTGAAATTGTTTGGCTAGTCTTCCAAGTTCATCATTACGATTAATTTTTAATTCAACATGATAGTTTTCCTGTGCAATTTGTTCCGTTGCTTGTTGTAGCTGTTTAAGCGGTTGAACTAGTTGACGTGCTAATAAAATCATTGCAACGAAGATGATGATTGCACTAATTATTAAAAACCCAACAATTAAATAATGCATTTCTGTAAATGACGATGCATTATCCATGCGAATAAATAGTGCATATTGTTTACTGTCAATTGTAATTGGTACACCGACTGTATTTTGCACATCATTTGCGTAGTGGTTCATTATGGAAAAATCCTGCTTATAATCTTTTATCCCGTGATAAATAGCATTTGAACCAATGATATCTTCCATTTCCCGGTTCAATTCCATTTTTGCGAACTTTGTTCCGTAGTTGGTTTGCTTTTTGTTTTCGTCAACAATAACAATTTGATACCCTAACTTTGCGACTGAATGAAAATATCGATCTATCCGTTCAGTTGGCAATGCTTCAACAATACTAACCACTTCATGCGCAATTTCTAAATTTTTTTCATCCGTATCTACACGAACTTTGTTATTGTATAGTTGACCAAGAAATAACATTGATATAGCTAGACTAGCTATAATGACGATTAAGGTCACAACAATATATTGTTTATATAATGTTTTCATTCGATTGCCTCAATTTTATAACCAATTCCACGTACCGTTTGAATTTTCACGTTGGCTTGAACTTCTTCTAAACGAGATCGTAGGCGTTTAATATGAGTAGTTAGAGTAAAATCGTCCCCTTCATAATCATAGCCCCATACTTGTTCCATTAGTTGGTTACGTGTAAATACGATATCTGGACGGCTACACAAAATACTTAATAGTTCAAATTCCTTCATTGGTAGAAGAAGTACTTGTTCACCGACTTTCACCTCATAATGAAGCCGATCAATTAGCATATTTCCGATCATCGTCTGACTTCGTTCAAGTTTCTCAAAGCGGCGCAATATGGCTCGTACGCGAAAAAGCAATTCCTTCGGCTCAAACGGTTTCACCATATAATCATCTGCTCCAGCTAAAAAACCTTTTTCTTTATCTTCAAGCGTAGCTTTTGCCGTTAGCATTAGCACCGGAATATCATGCATCGCCAATCGTTTCGTTAATGCAATTCCGTCTAATTTTGGCATCATCACATCAACAATTGCCAAATCTAACGTCTCTTCATTGAGTAAGTTAAGTGCTTCAAGACCGTCATTTGCAAATACAGGGGTAAAACCTTCTTTTTTTAAATGTATACCGATTAATTTTTGAATAAATCGATCATCGTCCACAACTAATATACGCATCTTTAGTCACACCCTTTCTCATAATTTAGAGGTTTTTAATAGCATTATACCCCTTTTATTTTTCTCAAGTTTCAATTTTTCTCAACTACTATCAAATTAATGAATAGAGAAAACGAACATACCATTTGTTCACTATTATTTCAAAATTACACTTTAATGGGCTCCTTCAATTCTGTCAAACATTATAAAAATAGATGATAGTTTATATAAAGTTTACATTCATCCCCTATACTTCGAAAGGGATAATAAAGAGGGTAAATCGGAAATAGTACATGCTTTATAAAGTCATGTGTCCGTTTTGCTAGTATAGAATTGGAGGATATAAGAATGTTCTTAGCAATAAAAGAAATGAAACATTCAAAAACACGTTTCATCATGATTGGCGCCATTATTATGCTAATCGCATGGCTTGTTTTTATATTATCAGGATTAGGGAATGGTTTAGCTTCATTAGCTGCTTCCACTATGAAAAATATTGATGGCGATCTTTTTATTTATGAAGAAGGCTCTGAAGCTGCAATGATGAAAACAAAAGTTTCGGGAGCAATTGCAGATGATATCGAGGGAAAATACGGTGTTAATGAAGCTGCAAAATTTGGACAATCAACAATTATTGTTAAACAAGAAGGTGCTGCAGACTCTGCAGAAAAAAATGACGTGACTTTTATCGGTATTGAACCTGGTAAATTTATCGAACCAAAAGTAGTAAAAGGTAATCAATTAGATTCGAATGATAAAATGGGTGTCATTATCGATGAATCATTACAAAAAAAGGGTTATGAAATTGGCGATACAATTGTCGTAACAAGCTCAGAATTAGAGTTAAAAGTTATCGGTATAACAAAAGGCGAAACATTTAACCATTTACCTACTGTTTTTGTAAACTTGGAAACATGGCAATCATATGCATTTGCAGCACCTGGATCAGATAACGGTCTAGAAAATCCTGTAACGATGATTGCTTTACAAGGTAATTCAATCGAAGCAGAAAAAATTGAAGATAATTATGATTTAATCGAAACATTCTCTAAGTCAGAAGCTGTAATGGGTATGCCTGGTTATAAAGAAGAAAGCGGAACGATCTATATGATGCTTGCCTTCTTATTTGCAATCTCAGCCGTTATTATAGCCGTGTTCTTCTATGTATTCATATTACAAAAAACTCAACAATTCGGTGTGATGAAAGCAATTGGTGCTTCAAATCGTTTTATCAAAAACTCAATCATTTCACAAGTATTCTTACTATCATTAGTGAGCATTATTGCTGGTATTGTACTGACTTATTTAACAGCTTTAGTGTTCCCAGAAGGTATGCCATTTAACTTAGACTTTAAAATGGTAATGGTCTATGCCGCAATATTATTAATTGTATCTGTTTTAGGTTCTATTATTTCAACACGTCAAGTGACGAAAATCGATCCATTAACAGCGATTGGGAGAGTGGAATAAATGACTGGCTTAGTATTAAAGAACGTAACAAAGACATTTAAGGAAGGGGATTCCACATTTGATGCGTTAAAAAATGTATCATTAACTGCGAACCCTGGAGATTTTATCGCAATTATTGGCCCATCTGGTTCTGGAAAAAGCACATTGTTATCAATTGCAGGCGCTTTATTACAACCAACAAAAGGTGAAGTTTTAGTTGATGATACAGACGTCAGCAAGATGAATGAAAAAGAGCTTTCTTCGTTCCGTTTAACGGATGTTGGCTTTATTTTACAAACATCAAACTTAATTCCTTATTTGACAGTTTTAGATCAGCTTTTACTTGTTTGCAAGATGAAAGGGAAAGTTACTTCGAAAGAAATCAAGTTTGCAAAATCGTTATTAACTGAACTAGGTTTAGGCAATAAATTAAATAAATTTCCAAACGAATTATCTGGTGGGGAGCGTCAGCGTGTAGCAATAGCTCGAGCATTTGTTAATGATTCTAAAGTCATTTTAGCAGACGAACCAACAGCAAGTTTAGATTCCAACCGTGCAGTTGAAGTCGTTAAACAAATTCGAAAAGAAGTGAAAGAGCGTAATAAAGCAGCAGTCATGGTAACCCATGATGAGCGTATGCTTGAGTTTTGTGATAAAGTGTATCGCATGGAAGACGGTGTGTTAACTTTACAAAGTTAATATATGAAAGTTAATATAAGAAGAACGCCATATGATTTGTTATCTTACAAATCATATGGCGTTTAAATTTTACCTTCATTAGCTGGTTTAAATTCTAAACACATTGAGTTAAGTGAGCCATTATCTATGAATCTTCCCTTTTTCATCATTCAATGTAAAAGAGCTAAAAATTTGTGATCTAAAAATCCTTAGTGGTAGTAAAGATGTATCGTACAGTTCACTTACAAAAGTAACGTACAAATTAAATTTTGGAACTATAATCATATATTGACCACCATGTCCGAGGGCAAAATGAAACCGATTTGAATCCGAATCATCCTCTAATTCTGGATCAATTCTTGAAGTCCACCAGTGTAAACCATACTCACCAATATGCTTATATGTAGAAAAATGTGGTGAAATCGCTTGTGTAATCCACTCTTCTGATACGATTTGTTTGCCCTTCCACTTTCCTTTTTGTAGCATTAGTAGGCTTATTTTTTCCATATCAGCTATTTTGAATCTAATCCCGTCAGCACCTTTATAAATTCCCTTGTTATCTTTATACCATTCTACTTTACTGATGTTTAATGGTTGAAATAAATGCTTCTCTGCAAATTGTAATGCAGTTTCTCCAGTAACCTGTTGCAATATGGATGTTATCAAATGTGAGCATCCAGAATTATAGTTCATTTTCTCTCCGGGATTAAAGATTAATTCTCTATCTAAAACAAATTTTACAACATCCCCACCTTGAACCATTGGTGCTTTTGCTCCCCATTCTTCCCATTCTGGAAAATGTAGACCCGGTGTCATTGTCAAAAGGTGATAAAGTGTAATCTTACTTTTTCTCGGATCATTCTGTGCTTGCAGTTGTTTAGGAAAATATTTATCAATAGGTTCATGAAGATCATGTAAATAGCCTTTATCAAATGCTATACCAATTAATAACGAAAGGACCGACTTGGTGCATGAATAAACTTTATGCTGTTTATCTTCAATTTTTTTATTTTTATAGTATTCAAAAATACGATTTCCATCTTTCGTAATCGTACATCCTAAAATTTTTTCTTTTGAAAAAATATTTGTTAACTCTTGTTCGTTGATTGTATTACTACTCATTAATAAAATTACTCCCTTTAATTTTTCATTTGCCATTTTTCTTCTTTCGACTTTAATAAGTTCTACAAAAAAGAACGAATTCCTTTTTAGAATTCGTTCTAACTTACGACCACGTCACTACTTGAAAATGGCAGCATATCCTGTATTTCAAATAGCAGTTTCCTTTTTGATTTCTTTGACCTTTTGTGTACTAAGGAAAAAACTTAGAAGTGCTGCAATGCCACAAACATACGGAAGGTAAAGGTATCCCCATTCAGAAATGACAAAACCACCAATCATTGAACCAAGCGTAATACCAATATACAGAGCAGTATTATTCCACGCCATAACAAACCCTCGTTCGTTCGGATATTCGGCTGCCAATCTTGCTTGATAAGATGTAAATCCTGCATACCCAACTAAAGACCATAAGAACAAAAAGAAATAAATCCCCTTACCCCATGTAAAGAAAATGCCTAAACAAATGAATGTTAACGTCAATAGGATGAGTGTAACTTTCGAAATCTTGTTTTCTCCAAACTTAGTTGTTAATTGACCACTTGTTAGACTCCCTATTACAGCACCAATACCATAAAATGTAATAGCAAAAGCAATTTCTACTGATGAAAATCTATTTTCGGAATAAAGAGCAGCACCTAAGTAAACATATAGAGCATACATTGAAATCGCCCAGATTGTTGTAACACTTACAGATCCAAGTATTCTTAGAAAATTGCCTACTAATGGATTCCTTTTTGAATTGCCTTTCGCAACATATTTCCACGTCTTAAAATTTACCACTGCCAATATAGCTCCAACAATCGCCATTAAAATAAATACTGAACGCCAACCAAGAAAATGCTCTAATACCGTACCAAATGGCGCTCCTGCCCAAAGTGCTGTTAAGTGTCCCGAAACAACAATGGATAGCCATGTCCCTGTTCGATTTGGGGGCGCAATATCTCCAATGATTGCGTATATCAAAGGAGTAATTGAAGCAACTGACAAACCAGCTAATATACGACTAATAATCAACCAAAAAAATGAAGGAGCAAAAGCTGTTAATATGTTAGAAATGACGAACAAAAATAAACCAAATGTAATGAATGTTCTCCTTCCATTTTTATCTGAAAGCCACCCAAAAAAGGGAGCGAAACAAGCGTAAGTCACCGCAAAAACTGTTACCATCCACCCAGTCATCGC
>DATMFE010000133.1:0-3796 GCA_035556295.1 Ureibacillus sp. | reverse complement strand
TAATTTTTTTAGTATGGCAATATATAGGAGCAAGCAAAAGTATTTCTTCATTAAAATCTGAAGAAGTCTCCCTACAGCAACAGAGAGATCAATTGAATGGTAAAGTAACAGAGTTAACTACCACTAACCAAGACTCTATTGAGGACACTATTGCTTACATTGATTTAATTTCTTATCCTGTACTTCCATTAATTAATGAAATTGAAGGATTACAGCCAAGCAATGCCCATTTACGTGAATACTCATTTGGTGTTGAGGAAGTGACAGTTTCGGTTGATTTTGAAACAATGAACGATGTTTCAAAATATGTAACTCGCTTGACAAATAGTGAGTATTTTACGGATGTTTTAGTGAATGAAATTGCGCAATATGATTTGGGAGCTCAACTTGAAGAAAGTGAGACTGAGGATTTTAATGTCCTCCCAAGACATACAGCAAATATTACATTATATATTGATGAAATCTACTTAGCTACAGGAGGTATTCGATAATGAAACTCTCTAGTAGTAAAAATTCACAAATACTATTACTAGTTCTTTTGGTAGTTGCCTTATTGTTTGCGGTGTACTATTATGTCGTTTTGCCAAAGCAAACGGAGGTTGATTCACTTAACCGTTCGATTTCTTCACTATCAACAGAAGTCAAAACTTTACAAGCGTCTGTAAAACAAACGGAGTCAGCAAAGAACAGTAAAACGACTAATCAATACGAACTTAGTAAATTAGTTCCACAATCACGTGAAGTTGATAAACTTTTACTAAACATTGAGGAAATTGAGTATGTAACAAATTCAATCGTCACAAACATCTCATTTAGTGAGTTTGATACTGCTGCAGCAGACGCTGATATACAAATCACATCAGCAGATGAAAATACTGAAGGGCAATCAGAGACTGATCAGACTCAAAATTCCGAATCGACTGAAGGGGCAACTGCCGAGGAATCTCCATCACCGATTACAAGTTTAACAGGCACATTACCGGCTGAGTTAAAATTAATTACCTTCAAGCTTGAAGTGACATCACCAGATTATATGAGTCTACTTCAATTTATTCAGGAGCTTGAAAGTTTAGATCGCATTATGCATGTGGATGCCATTAATTATTCTCTTCTTGGAGAAGAAGCAGAATTTGAAGAAGATGTGACGGATACTGTCAATGCATCTATTCAAGTCACTACTTTCTATTATGATGGTGAATAGGTTAATAGTTTCGGAATTTCAATTGAACATTTATACTAGAACTTAGAGTTTTTTGCATAAAAAGTTAGGAGTTGGATTTAGTGGAAGTTGTGTATTTGATTTTTGCATTTTTGTTTGGGATGATTTTTGGTTCGTTTTTCAACGTTGTTGGATTGCGTGTCCCATTAAAAATGTCAATTGCCTATCCACCATCGCATTGCACAAACTGCATGCACCGCTTGTCGGCTCTTGACCTGATTCCTATTTTTTCGTATATCTTCTTGCGAGGAAAATGTCGTTATTGTGGTGAGAAGGTCTCTCCAATTTATATGGTTACTGAAATAGTTACGGGCATATTGTTTGCTTTTGCTTATTGGAAATTAGGATTTACACCTGAATTAGCTGTAGCACTTTTATTTATTTCATTACTTGCTATTATTGTTGTTTCAGACATTGCCTATATGATTATTCCAGATAAGGTTCTATTGTTCTTCCTACCTTTATTAGCTTTAGCGAGGTTTTTTGCACACACTGACCCTTGGTGGGATAGTTTGCTAGGGCCAGTTGTTGGGTTTACGGTTTTATTTTTAGTTGCGTTGTTATCAAAAGGCGGAATGGGTGGGGGAGATATTAAATTATTCTTCCTGATTGGGCTTGCCCTTGGAACAATTGGTACATTAGTAACACTCTTCTTTGCATCTGTTATTGGATTAGTTATAGGATTGTTCGTATTAAGAGTGCGTGGACAAGACCGAAAACAACCGATTCCATTTGGCCCCTCCATTGCTTTAGCTGCAATCATTGTGTATTTTTATGGAGATCAAATTATGGATTGGTACATAGGAATCTTTTAAATGTTCAGCTTAACGAGTTTTCGTTAGGCTTTTTATTTTTTTGAGATAAAAATATCTCGCAATTTCGAAAATTATAAAATATAATTTGGTATATTATGAGTTTACTTGGAGGTACTGGTATGAAACCTGTAATTGGATTAACTTTAAGTATTGAAAATGATACGAGTTTTATAAATTGGCGCTATATAAAGGCGATTCAACAAGCTGGGGGCTTAATGGTGGGAATTCCATTATGGGTTGAAGAGGACGCTGACCAACTTGTTTCTATGTTAGATGGACTGGTGTTATCAGGCGGTGGCGATTTACATCCGCATACATTTGGGGAAGAGCCACACTTGAAATTAGGTGCAGTGAATAGTGACCGCGATCGTATGGAGCTAGCTTTAGCTAAGGCAGCGATCAAACGTGGCATTCCAATCTTTGCGATTTGTCGTGGCCATCAAGTATTAAATGTAGCTCTTGGCGGAACACTTTACCAAGATATTTATTCGCAAAATGAAAACATTTATTTACATAGCCAAACAGCTCCAAGACATGAAGCAACGCATTTCATTCAAGTAAGTGAAAACAGCTTACTATACAAGCTACTTGGTAAAGAGAAAATTGCCGTTAACTCGTTCCATCATCAAGCAATCAAAGATGTGGCTCCAGGTGTGAAAGTTACCGGAAAAGCAAATGATGGCATTATCGAAGCGGTTGAAATTGAAAATTATCCGTTTTGCTTGAGTGTTCAATGGCATCCAGAAGAAATGGTAGATGCTGGTGATGAAGACGCACAAAAACTATTTGCTGCATTTATCGAGGCTAGCAAAAAAGTTGAAGTAGGAAGTAAATAATTGAAGGGCCACTGGGAAGGATCCTGGTGGTTTTTTGCTTTATAGGGGTGTTTTCTAGACAGAATAGTGGGATTGATGGAAAAGGTGTCTTACCAAGATGTGAATTGAAAGAAGCTTTCCTAGTTTTTCTGATTCGAGCCCTCATACAGAGAGTCTCGAGGGAGAAGTTATTGTGAATTCCATACTGAAATTGAAATGTTAGGGGAAATTCAACCGTTAATGCCTAGGGTAAAGGATGAATCGGAGAAAAATAAGGGTAGAATTTACGGTTATCTTCTGTAAACTACGTAATTCCATTTAAATAAGCGTAAAAACTACTGTTAATTGCTCAAGGTCAGATGAAAATCATTGATTTTAATTAAATAAGCGTAAAAATTACTGTTATTTACAATAGAATAGGCATATTTCTCATAATAGGCTGAAAATCTACTGTTATTTTTCCTCAAAGTACAATCAATAGTCAACGTTATCTACTTCAGAGAAAATGCATGTCCGCAAATGTGAGGACATAATTAACCAATAAAAAGTTCAATCCAGAAATATCTCGAATTTCCACCAACACTAAAAAAGCAGAAAATCACCAAATCTACCAAATCTACCAAATCTACCAAATCAAACAACCGCCACCGCATCCCATACCTTATACAAATCCCCCAAACAAAAAAGCCGACCCAGAAACCACAATGTTTCCCAATCGACCTTTTCTACCATTCAATTTTATCGCACATTATCAAACCTAATGAATTCGGCGGTACAATCCAACCACTTTTCCTAAAATCGTTACCTGATTTACATAAATCGGATCCATAGATGAGTTTTCTGGTTGTAAGCGGAAGTGAGTCTTTTCTTTATAGAAGCGTTTTACTGTCGCTTCATCTTCCTCAGTCATTGCCACCACAATTTCACCGTTGTTAGCAGTAGAAGTC
>DATMFE010000132.1:0-1777 GCA_035556295.1 Ureibacillus sp. | reverse complement strand
ATAGCAGATGGGGTATTTATGCTAATGGTTTATTTAGGAATGGTCCATTTCCTGGAAGTGTTTATCGTCCAAGTATTCCTTTGGTTATTTGGAGCCTGTATACTTATTTATTCAGGAGTGGAAAGTATATTTAGTGCTAATTCACTTGCCCTTGCTGATAGCCGCGGAAGAGATTCATTATTCAAATGTTTTCTTACAGGTTTCATTATGTCTATTACAAGTCCCTTATCGATTCTTTTCTGGTTAGGAATCTACGGTTCTGTTTTAGCAAAAACGGCCCAAGTAAACGGAACAGAATCCCTGCTCGTTTATAGCGCTATGATCTTTCTTGGTTTAATGTTGTGGGATCTTGTCGTTGCTGGGCTAACAACCGGGTTCCGAAAATTTTTAAGTCTTAACAGCTTAAGAGGTATATCCATCCTATCCGGATTAACACTCATTGGATTTGGTTTATATTTTGGCTATCAAGGAATTACAGCTCTTCTTTAAATCATGATGCTGAGCTCCCTTCCAATCAGAATAAGGACTTTACTCCTGAAAGTAATGCCCCCATGTTCGTTTATTGTAAATGATTCGCTTACTCTTTTTTCTTATCCTTATCATCGTTGTTATCTTTTTTCTTCTCACTCATTCGTCGATAGAACTGTGTATGCATACTTCCTTGCACAATATTTTGCAGAAAAAAATCTCCAATCAATTTCAAGTACTCTTCATCATCAAACATTTTTTTATTTTGTAATTCCATCTCTGCTAGTCCTTCATATGTTGAAAAAAGCACATATGTATAATCTTTTCCTGTAATAGGTGTTAATATTTCCACCTTATGATTATAATTTTCATTCCGATACTTAACCATTTCCTGTAAATTCTCAATTCCCTCTTTAAATTTGTCCTGCTTCAACTCAAATGTTTGGTAAACAAACACAGACATGTACTTTACCTCCGAAAGTTAATTAATTGTCTGCTTAGTATTTTCCTCTCCTCTCTGATTTATGCCTAATGATGTTTATATATAAGATGACCCTCCGCTATTGTTAGCTCAAAGCATAATAAAACTCCGCCATACTAAGCGGAGTTTTATTATGCTTTGTATCATGCCCTTTTCATGACCCGTTCTTTAAATTTTTTAGTACCATCGGCATTTTCTTATCTTCCTTACTTTTACTTTTTCTTTGCTTATTACCATTTGGATAAGGTGATTGAAACCTCGCTTCATCCATTCCATCTATAATATTCGTCAAATGATGTCCCCTCTTTTCCATCTTAAATCTAAATCGTCACACTGCCGATCTAGTCAGATAAATAACAGCTCGTACACTTCGTTTAATTGATGTGCTCTTTCAGCGTCCTGTTCCTGATTTGCGTATTTAATTGCATCAACCAATACACGATTAAGATAATTGCTTTCTACTTGCGTTAAGTCCTCAACAAACTTCCCTTCTGTTACGTAATTACGATTTGAAACTTTATCAAAAAGTCTCTTTCCCATTGCATCATTTTCCGTATAGCCAGCTAATATTTCTCGTAAATAACCTAATGATTGATCCATTCTCCACACTCCTTGTTAAATATAGGAAATGCTTAAGACACCGTTGATTTGGCTTAATAAAGGTGTGTAACAGCGTCTACATATAAAATTATTTTCTACAGAAAAGCCCACTTAATACATGCTGCCGATTCTCGCTGAATTGTAAAGTTCCTAAAAGTAAATTTATGTTATCTAAAAAAAGTGGTACAAACCTCTTTATCTGAATACATTGGTACAAGCAGGAAGGTA
>DATMFE010000131.1:0-2514 GCA_035556295.1 Ureibacillus sp. | reverse complement strand
AGGCAAATAGTTGGTGGCCATCTCATTTCAACCTTTACAGCTTTATCAATCTGGAATGTATTTGGAAAATCTCATCTATCCATTGGTCTTACACTTGCCATTGTTTTATTTCTTATGATCTCACTAAAATTTATTCACCCACCTGCAGCTGCAAGCGCAATGGTGGCCATCAACACAGAAGCAGGCTGGGGGTTTTTATTATCTATCGTCTTATCATCTGTTCTCCTTATTTTGATCTCATTACTTTATAATAATTTATTTAAAAATAGACAATACCCAAAACAATGGATATAACATTTATCAAAGAGGCCGTATTATACGGCCTCTCAGGCTGTCGAGAAACCTCGGCAGCCTATTATTTTATCTGATTGCTTTAACTTTTCACTGCGTTAATTTGGTATAATATAGATAACTAATTGGGAGGGTGATATTTATGTTCAATACAAGAGAAAACACACAAAATGAAGTTGAATTTATAGTAATAGATGACCTTGTTCCTGAAAATCATCTACTTCGAAAAATAGATAAATATATAGATTTTTCATTCATTCTTGAAAAAGTAAAACCTTATTATTGTGAGGATAATGGACGCCCTTCAATTGATCCTCTAGTTCTTTTTAAAATGATGTTTGTTGGTTATTTATACGGAATTCGCTCTGAGAGGCAATTAGAAGAAGAAATTAAAATGAATATTGCTTATAGATGGTTTTTAGGGTTGAAATTATCTGATCGAGTTCCTCATCATTCTACAATAAGCTGGAATCGTAGAACTCGTTATGCAGAAACAAATATATTCCAAGAAATCTTTGATGAGATCGTGTTTCAAGCAATGGAACATCGCATGGTAGGAGGAAGAGTTCTCTTTACGGATTCTACTCATTTAAAAGCCAATGCGAATAAGCACAAATTCACCAGAGAAACTGTTGAGGTTGAGACTAGAGATTATATTGAAGACTTAAATAAAGCTATTGAACAAGATCGTAAAGATCACGGAAAAAAGCTCTAAAAGAAAGAGAGGAGGTGGAGGAAACTAAGGAAATACGAGTAAGTTCAACAGATCCTGAAAGTGGATTTATGTCTAGAGATAACAAACAGGAAATGTTCTGTTATCTAGATCATCGAACGACAGACTTTAAATTCAACATTATAACTGATGCCTATGTTACACCTGGAAATGTCCATGATTCTGTTCCTTATTTATCAAGACTTGACCGCCAAATCCAGCGATTTGGTTTTAAAGTAGAAGCATCAGCTTTGGATTCAGGATATTTGACTAGTGCTGTTTGTAAGGGGTTATCGGATAGAGGCATATTTGGAGTAATTGCCCATAGAAGATTTAAACCAACCAAAGGTTTGTTTCCTAAAGCGAAATTTACATATGATAAAGAGAAGGATCTATATATTTGTCCAAATAAGGATGAGTTAACTTATCGAACAACTACAAGAGAAGGATATCGAGAATATAAATCTGATCCCAAGAAATGTGCCACATGTCCTCTACTCTCACAGTGTACAAGGTCAAAAACCAAACAAAAAGTAATAACTCGACATGTTTGGGAAGACCATAAGGAGCAAGTTAGATTAAATCGCCTTTCCCCATCTGGGAAAGAACTATATAAATTTAGAAAAGAAAAGGTAGAGCGAAGCTTTGCAGATTCAAAAGAATTGCATGGGCTTCGCTACTGCCGGTTACGGGGATTAAGGAATACAAGTGAGCAGGTGCTTCTCACCGCAGCCTGCCAGAATATGAAAAAGATTGCCACACACCTAGCTAGGTTAAGCTAGGTGTGTGAGAAGCTTTTTCTTTGGTTATCTTAGGAAATTTATTAATCTTTATAAGAACATTTTAAGAAAATAAAAAAGCTTGTAGAGAAAAACACCCACTTTCTCTACAAGCTGAGAGGCCGTATTATACGGCCTCTTTTGTTACATCTTCTTAAATCTACTTGGTATCTTCGCGGCTATTATTGAGCATTAAAGTTTGTTATGTTTTCTTTCTATTCTTTTAAATAGTTTTAAGATGCTCCAGCAAATTAATCCAATTAACCAATAAATCGGAAAGGAATATATATTTTTCCATGTTATTTCCATATACATATCCAACCGCTCCATTGTTGTTTCTGCTACAAATGCAATAAGTAACGCTAGTACACCTGTCGAAAAAAAGAATGTTTTAAATTTCTTTCCTGTTCTTTGGTAAACAAGCATAAAAGGAATGATAATAATTCCAACATCATACGGATACATTTGCGGATATAAATAGGGTGTTAAACGAACAGGATATGTCCAAACCATAGCATTGCTTCCAATGGAATCTAAGAAAATAGCGATAATACCAAAAAACATTCCAAAGGCTGTTATTTCTGTAATTCTTTTTTTATCAACGAAAATAAACCATACAAATGGAGACATAATACTTAATGAAACCAAAACCCACCATTTTATAGTCAAGTAATTATGATCTTGCCAGTAAGAGTGAAGTGTTTGGTAAAATAACTTTTCCTCTTTAAGAAG
>DATMFE010000130.1:0-3741 GCA_035556295.1 Ureibacillus sp. | reverse complement strand
GTTCACCATCATCATTAAACCACATGAACCCAGTACCTTCGGTAAAGCGTGGGCGCACTTTTTCAATAGGTATTAACCCCCGAACTCTTTCTGAAAAGGATTCCAGGTCAATTAAATAGTCATGTTCAGGAAGGACGGCTGAAGGATTTTCTAGAAAAATCGGCACTTCTTCACCTGATATATGTCTTTTTGTAAATATTTGCTGAAGATCTTCATTTACCTGAATTGTTTTGACAAATCTCTCTCGTTTAATACCGTCCTTCACACTGCTAACTATTGATGGTTGATTAAGGTGTTCTGTTTCATGTGAAGACATTCCTTTTGCCACTAGTTCGATATGGTTGGGGTTATGAATCTTAATATCTAAATCATATTGATCTACTACATGATAGGATTCTTTTTCAAGGAAATTCTCAAGTCTAATTCCGGCTGCTTTTGCGAGATTCTGACAAACCCCAACTTTTTGATAGCCATTTTCATATTGATCATTAACCGCCTTTTTAAGGGAATAAATCGATTCAGAGAATAAATATAGTTCACTATCCTTCTGAAAGAGTGCACCAGATTGTTTTCCTATCCTATCAAGGATTTTCCCCTCTGAATTTCTTAATTCAAGTTTTAAATCCGCTTCTTGGGGAAGAGATTTTAGTAATAGTTCACCATTTACCTTCATCTCATTAATTGGCAGACCTAATAGTTGAAGTATATCTGCACCGTTTTCTTCATTAATAATCTGATAATAATCTTCGTATTTTAGAAGGCTATTATCTAATAATCCACTTTCATAGAGTTCTTCCCATGCAACATAATGAAGGAAACCTGGTACTTTATATAATTCTTCAATTTGTGCCTTAATTAAAGGAAGAGAAAGGGGAGTAGTCCCTTTCCCTTCTACTAAATGTAATTTTATTTCCACTCCTGATTCCTTAGGAGTCAATAAAACCTTCATCTCTTTCTGCTTCTTTTTGAAGAAGAGCATGCTCATCTACCTCCCAACCTAGGTACGAACGAAGCCAATGATCAAATTTAAATTGCCAATCACCTGTGTGAGTTAACCAACCACCCTTAATTGTCCGATATTTGTCCATTAGTTCACTTCGTTTTACTTCTCTTGGTACGTAATAGGAATTTTGATATTTTTCCTTCTCAGCTAACATGGTGTCAATCTTCTTTTGGAAATACCGATGAAAATCAGACGCTTTATACACATAAACAGCTCCGGTACCTAATACTTCCATGACGACAACATCTGGAAAATACATAATCATTGTAGTTCGATTGTCCGTTACAACGACATCTTCTAAATTGACGATAAACTTCTTCCAATATTTATAGCGTTCATGGTTTGTATTGACGTTTCCGAAGAAATCTTTGATTTCCATTTTTAAAATCCAATTCGCAAATCGTTTTCTTTCTTCCTCTCCAACCTTGTTCCATAACATTGGCTTACGTCTATATGTCTTTAACCTCTCATAAATAAACTTTCCAAGATCTCTAACATTATTTAGCTTACAATTCTTAATTAAGCCCTCTGCCATTTTTTGTTGTTCTTCATTAGTCGCCAATTTAAAGTATTTTTTGTATAAGCTTTTCTCCTCGGCAAAGAAGGATTCATCTGCAAACGAAAAGACTTCCATGAGAACTAGACGATAGAGTGGGAAATTATCCGTTAAGTAAAAACTCTCCAACTCTTGTAAGAAGTCATTCTTACTTTCATAGGCCCGAACCGCCAGATGATGGACAGGTTCCTTACTGTTCAAAAACGATTTCCATTTACTTGCTTCTTCTTCCCTCAATCTATTTTGCAGTTTCTCTTCATGCATTTCATAAGAAAATTTAACTAGTTTCCAAAGTTCATCCATGTCACAGGACTGATAAAGAGAATCTACTAATACTCTAAATAGCCTCTTTTCACTTTTAGCGTTTGTTTGAATCACTTGAAGCAGATTGTCCTTTATTTCAGGCTTCAAATTTTGGTCATAGAGATTAGGCAACAATAATTTCTGTCTCCTAGATAATCCATTGGCCCAATTTGAAAAACTGTCTATTGGAAAGTGCTTAACAACCTTAAAGTTCTCTTTTAATAATTCTAATTCACCTTTATATTTTGTGTTCATATTTTCAATGGAGGTGCTTATTTTTATCCCACGATTATCTCTTACCCACGTATTTAGCATTGTCGGTTGGTATTCGTATTTCATTCCTCCACCAACTCTTGGATGGCTTTAATTGCTTCATCATCTTTCAAACGGAATAAAAATTCAACTCTCCGAGAACGGTCAGGATCATATTCACCTTTCTTGTTCTTCAATGGCTGATTAAAACTACGTCCGTTAGCGGTTATATAACTCTGTGATAATTTTTTTACAGGAAAAGGAGGAATTTCCTTACTATAAATATAGTCCAATACAGAAAAAGCGCGGTCTTGCGAAAGCCTCATATTATGAATATACGTCCCCTGTTTGTCTGTATGACCTTCAATAATAATTGAAGATATTTCATTCCTAAATCGTGGTTGGAGCAGAATGTCCAAGTATTTAGGAATAAATGCATTCAAGAATTGTTTCCCTTTTGGAGAAATTTCAGATGAATCCTTTGAAAAAAGCACGCTTCCTGGGAATCGAATCGCCCCCGTCTGCTGATCGATTTCAATAGACATATTGGATTCTTTAAATTGTTCTGTTAAGGCTTTAATTATTTCGGTTTTCACCGAGACTACCTGCTTGATTTCTTTTTCCTTTTTATCAAGAAGTTCCTTATAATCTAAAATAACCAAAGTCAAAAGAAGTGCGAATACCATTAGCATCGCACTCATTAAATCTGCATAGGACATCCAGTAGTTTACTTCTTCTCTTTTCCTTTTTCTCATTTGACATTCACAGCTTTCGTTTTACTCATTTCTTCTGTTAAGTCCTCTAAAGTATCAACAAAATCCTTTTGTAAATCACTAAACTGGTAAACTAGCTGGCTGACTTGTTTCACTGCATTTGTTAATGTCTCATCAAAGTGCTGATATGTTTTTGATAAGCCATTATCAATATTCTCAGAGAAGTCTCTAACAGATATTTGGAGCGTTTCTCTCGTGATTTCAAATTGGTCTCTAGTCGTATTCCAATTAGATTTCATGGCATCTAGCTGATCCCTCATGTCACTCATATAGCTCTTGGTTGTTGATAGTGCATCCTCTACGACTTCATTTGTTTGTTGTTTCATTTCAACAAGTTCCGGTAGCAAATCATTTTGTAATTGCTGCATCGTCGTAAGCTGCTCTTTTAGGTGGTTGATATTACCTACTACATCCTTTAGTTCGGGAGCAATTGGCGTTAAATATTGGACAACCCCTTTTACATTTTGAAGAAGTGTATCAGATTCCTTCAACATATTTGTCTGGATTGTCAAAGAATCACTAAATTTGTTGGTCATTTGTTGGAATGTCGAGGTTAAACCTTTAGAAATGGTTAACACTTCTTCCAATAAGCCTTCATATTTTCTTTCTACATTTTCATTGAATTCGATAAACCTCTCAGTTAATCCGTCATATTTATCAGCAAGTGATTGATTGCTTCTCATGACTTCGTGCTGAACAGGAAGCTGATCTTGGGTCAACTGTTGAATATTTTGGAACGTTTTAGATAAATCTCCCATAAAATTCGAGGCTTCAGCATAGCTGCTGCGCATTTGATTCATTTCTGCTGTCATTTGTTCAAATGTTTCAAACAGTCGTTCAGTCCGCTCTATGGT
>DATMFE010000129.1:0-2984 GCA_035556295.1 Ureibacillus sp. | reverse complement strand
CTCCGCAATTGTAAAAGAACAATCCAAATTCACCTTAAACTTGAAAGAGAGGAATTTCCTATTTGTCTAGTAAATCAATCCTATCTTTCTAGTAATCTGCCAAAAAAGTCGAATTATGTGGTATATTCGTGGTGACAACACAATTTTCTACATATTGGAGTGAACAAATTGGTAAGAAAACTAGGATTATTTGTCGCTTCTTTTATCTTCATGATGGTTTTATTTAATCAGACAATTGCGCAAGCAACAGTTTTTAGTGGGAAGATAAAAGAAGATGTGACAGAAGTAGCACCACAGGTAAAACATATACAACAAACTTTCCAGTCGGGTTCCACACGTGAATTTGTGAATGTATTAGATATTAATCTTACAAATACATATACAAAATTAGAAATGGGTATATCAAATCCATTTGGTTCATTAAAAACAACGACAAACATAGCTAAGGATAATAGTTATGCTGGTCATCATGTAGTAGGTGCAGTAAATGCATCCTATTTTTTAGGAAATGGCCAACCTGCGAACCTTCTAGCACAAAACAATGAAATTATTAACTATGGTATTTTAGGAACAGGCACTGAGAGTCCGACACAGCAACGTGTAGCTTTTGGGATTGATAAAACAGGAAAAGCAATCGCTGATTACTATTCTACGAATTTATCATTTACCGTGAATGGGAAAAGTTATTCTATTGATTTGATTAATAGTGAAAGAACGACGAATAAAACCGTATTGTATACACCAGAGTATGGAACAACAGATACGAATGCTTGGGGTACTGAAATCATCTTAAATTCTGCATCACAAAATACGAATACATTACATTTTGGTGATCGATTTACAGGTACTGTATCGAATGTTACTACCTATGGAGTAGGAGGAGACTCGAAAATTCCTTTAGATGGATTTGTCCTTTCAATCCAAAACAAAGCGATAGCAGAGGAAGTACAAAGTGCTGTAGCAGCTGGTTCTACTATTGAAGTAAGTTTATCAATTGAAGACAAATGGATGGACGCTCAATATATTTTAGCTGCAGGTCCATTATTAGTAAAAAATGGACAAGTAAATGTTTCAATGCCCGTAACAAGCGAATTTGCGAAAAAAAGTGATCCTCGTACAGCAGTGGCAATTGATTCTACAGGAACAAGAGTTTTTCTTGTAACAGTTGATGGAAGACAAACACATAGTAAAGGTGCTAGTTTACAAGATCTTGCATCGTATTTAATTTCCTTAGGAGCAAAATCAGCAATCAACCTTGATGGTGGCGGTTCAACCGCAATGGTTGTTCGTAATCCAGGATTTATTTATCCAACTCTTGTGAATAAACCATCAGATAGTTCTGAAAGAAGAGTTTCTACTATATTACAAGTAGTTAATACAGCACCACAAGGAAATGTAAAATCATTTAAGATTGATAGTAGCGCAAGCGTGATACAGAAAGATGCTACATTAAAAATGCAAGTATCAAAAGCATACGACCAATATTTAAATCCAGTACAAATAGATCCTACAACGATGAAGTGGACAGTTGAAGGAAATATTGGAACAATGAATGGCGCAACCTTTACTGCAACAAAAGAGGGGAAAGGAAAAATTATTGGTGAATATCAAGGAATTAAAGCCGAAATTTCCGTTCAAGTTGTAAATAATGATCAACCAGTCATTTTAGATAGTTTTGATAATGCTGGAATTTGGAATGCACAATCAGCAAAAGCACACGCATCGATCACAAATAGTACGAAGGCAGAAGCTTTTAGACAAGGTACTTCTAGCTTAAGATTAAATTATGATTTTACAACGTCCGATTCAGGAACAAAAGCAGCATATGCAGTAGCGAACACGCCAATCACAATCATTGGACACCCGAAAAATATCGGGGTATGGGTATTTGCTGAAGGTGGAAATCACTGGTTAAGAGGAGTTGTGAGTGATGGCACAGGGAAAAAACATACAGTCGATTTCACTACAGAAGGTGGTTTGAATTGGACTGGATGGAAGTATGTTACATCTGACATTCCTTCAGATTTAGTACTCCCTTTAAAATTTGAGCAAATTTATGTTGCGCAACCAAATGCCGCACTACAAAATAAAGGGAAAATCTATCTCGATCAGTTACAAGCAGTATATAAAGAAAATTATCATGAGTTAGTTTATAAAGATGTAAATAAGGGTTATTGGGCATTTACATCCATTGAAAATTTGAATGATAAAGAACTAATTAAAGGGTATATTGATGGAACATTTAAACCAAATAGTTCAATTACTCGCGGAGAGGCAGCAACGATTATCGCTAGAGCGTTAAACTTAAAAGCTACGACATCTCCAAAATTCACTGATGTTTCGAATACCTATTATGCTTACGGAGCAATTGCTGCTGTAAGTGAACACGGAATTCTTACTGGTCGTGAAGCTGGTAAATTTAGTCCTGAAGGAAAACTTACTAGAGCTGAAATGGCTGCTATCTTAACAAGAGCATATAAATTAACTGGCTCTGGTTCAGTAGCATTTAAGGATATTAACTCTAATCATTGGGCATATAGTTATGTTCAAACATTAGTAGCAAATAAATTAGTCGGTGGGTTCGAAGATAATACCTTTAGACCGAATGTTTTAATTACTCGTGCAGAATTTGCTGTATTCTTAGATCGAGTGAATAAATAAAGAAATGCTATTTATCATCTGTGATTAAGTTTTGTGGAATCATCTTTTTGTTAGATGATTCCTCTTTTTCACTTAATTGCATTTCCAATTTCAGGTAGGCATACTTTACTTTTCACTTAAAGTTTTGTAATATCGTAAATAGTTTTTAATAGTAGGATGGTCTTATAGTTTCGTATCATTGTTTTGTAGTAAATTGAGCCTTGAGGTGAAATCATGGTATTTAGTAATTTAATATTTTTATTTGTTTTTTTACCAGTAGTATTACTTGTATATTTTTTAGTACCAAAAGTATTGAAGAATTTTATTCTACTGATTGTTAGTCT
>DATMFE010000128.1:0-4469 GCA_035556295.1 Ureibacillus sp. | reverse complement strand
AATAGTGTCAAAATTCTTTTTAACAATTTCTGCATTAAAATCTGTTCCATCGGAAAATTTTACACCTTCACGCAAATGAAACGTGTATACTTTACCATCCTCAGAGATTTCCCATGACTTAGCTAGATTTGGTTTTATCTTACCGCCGGCTTGATAGCTTACTAACGGTTCATATACCATAGATTGAGCAAATAATTGTGAAGGATTGTAGACATGCGGATTCATTTCTCCTACATCTCTCGGCCAAGCAATCGTAAGCATGTTATCATGATTGTCTTTCGATGTTGATTCCTCATTATTAGCGTTTGAACAACCAACTAATAATGTCGACAAAATTAAAATAAACATAAAAGTTAACTTAATTTTCAGACTAATTTTACCCTTAAACATAACGGTGTCTCCTCCTACTTGATGTTGATAATCGTTTTCAATTGTAAGCAGGATTCGCATTCTTGTCAATGTAATATTGAAAACTTTATTTTCAATATTGTTATCTATCTGTGAAAGTAACTTTTCCAGACGGAATGCTTGCCTTTTTTAAAGAAAAACCCCTTGAGATTTAAGAAAAAATCAAAAGACTTAAGTATTTAAAAACTGTTATACAAACCAAAGTAACGTTGACTGAACAGCTATTGTTAATATGTTAACGAGATAAAAAGCTGCCTCGGAGCGTCAGGAGAGGCAGCTTTTTATAAAACTAGATATGAAATGTGCGTTAGTAAGTAAATCACAACATATTTTTTCGTAAAAGCGATTTATTATAAGAATAAGCATATGTATAAAAGCTGCATAATTCGTAATCGTAGCCTTTCTTAAATCCCTTGTTTTCAAGGGATTCTTTTTTGTTTATATTCCCAAAAAAGGGATCCAGGTAACAAAAAATGTAATATATCACTTTTCTCTGCTAATCACGTGCTTTTTCTTGAGTATAAATCAGCTCTTAAAATCATCTAATCTAGTGAAAAATTCCTGTAGGAAATCATAAAATAACTTTGCGGATGATTGGTAGAAAAAGAAGCCGTCAAATAATACCAAGTATAAAAGCCCTTTAAAACCTCAGTTCTAAAGGGCTTTTATACCTCTTTATTATTTAGAAGTCACATATTCATTCTTCCCTGCTCCCATACCGGCGATAAAAATAAAGATTGAAACTAAAACTAGCATCAATAAAGGGATAGTCCAGCTGTGTGTAATGTCGTGTAGTCCTCCAAATAGCACAGGCCCTACAGCAGATAAAAGATAACCGAATGATTGAGCCATACCGGATAATTCTGCTGCCTCGTTAGTACTTTGTGTGCGTAAGCTAAAGAACATCATTGCCAAACTAAATACAAACCCGACTCCAATTCCAACCATAATAATCCACAATGGGATAAGGAGTGTATTTCCGTGCAAGATACCGAATAATCCTCCAATAAGCAAAACAGCTGGAATGACTACTAATAAACGCTGATCTTGCAAACGGCCGGCTAAAATAGGAACGAGGAACGTAATAGGAAGTACAGCAAGCTGCATTAACGATAACATCCAGCCAGCGTCCTGAGTATTCAATCCTTTTTGTTCAAGAATTTCCGGCATCCATGTAATAACTGTATAGAAGATAAAAGATTGAAATCCCATAAATAATGTGACATTCCATGCTAATCTAGAACGCCATAAGTTAATAGATTCCACCTTTTGCACTGTTTGTTGAGACTTTGTAGACTTATGTCGATTTCGCAATTGGGGTAGCCAAATGAAAATGGTAAGAAGAGATAAAATCCCCCAACATCCAAGGGCTCCGGTCCATCCTAAACCTGATACTGAAGAAATGGGAATACTTATACCAGACCCAATAGCGCCGCATAAATTCATAGAAACTGCATAAATTCCTGTCATCATGCCTATCTTTTGTGCAAAGTTATGTTTAATTAGACTAGGTAACAATACATTTCCAATAGCAATAGATAAACCAATTAAGATCGTTCCTACAAATAATGTTTCTACTCCACCAAAAGAGCGTATTCCAATTCCGATTGTTAATAAGATTAAAGAAATAAATAGCGTAAACTCCATGCCAAAACGCCGAGCTAACTTGGGAGCAAAAGGAGATAGGAATGCAAAAGCTAGTAAAGGCACTGTAGTTATTGTTCCTGCTAAAGTATTAGATATTCCTAAACTGTTACGAATAGAAGCTACCAGTGGGCCCACAGATGTTAAAGGGGCTCTGAGATTAGCTCCAATTAGGATAATGCCTATAATCAGTAATCCTATTTTAGGATTTATATTTAGTTTTGGCTGTTCTAGTTGATTTGTTGTGTGTGGGATACCCATGGTAGTTATAGACCCTCCGTATATAATCTTAAAGTTTTTAAAATTAAGTAATATATTCATTTACTGTGCAGATTGCTGTGATAGCATCCACAAGTTTACAAAGTAGGTTCAATTAAAATCGGTATGAGAACTTACTTCAACTATTTGATGACCAGATGTATGTAAAGAATCTATCATATGGTTATTTAAATCAATTAACACGTGATTTATGTGATGCTTCTAACATTGTTTTATGCAGCTGGATGTCAGCTTTTTCATAAGCTTTTCCCTGCTTTGTTTGTAGTCGACCAGTATGTACGACAGATTGTATAGCCTCTCTCAATGTATTTCGTCTCACTTCAAATTGTTGCATTAATTTCATTTCAGAAAGGGTCTGTCTTCCATTTTCCCATATACTCTTTATTCATTTAAGGATTCGATTTGAGAAACAACTTCTTCTACAAGTGACATACGATTTGCCTTTAATATATCAACTGTACATACCTCTAATTTTTAGAGGGATTGGTTCATTGGTTATTTTAGCACATATATATGAGAGTATAAATATGGCTGCGGTATTAGACAGCTAAATGTATAAATACTAATACCTTGAGCAAACTATTCAAGATGCCTAAACGGCATCTTCTTCAATACACATAATATACAAAACAAAGTTAATATAATCGACTCTCTTAAGTTAACTGTTTATATAACGCTCCTGTTAAAATCTAGTGCCATGAATAACACTTTAAACACTTTGTACGTTATTCATTTAATTTCTAACATAAAGAAATAAACATCTTAGAGAATCAGCTAAGTTTATAAATCTATATATTACATTCACCCCTGCTCCAAGAGAGAAGAAGATTCTAATGAAAGGAGAGCGTAGAGTGGAAATCATCGAAGTAAGCTGGCGTACAGTATTATTATATGTTGTTATTATTATTATTTTTCGTTTTATTGGCCAACGAGGCATAAATCAGCTAAATGTCATTGATCTTGTTGTTGTGCTTATGATAAGTGAACTTGGAGTGGTTGCAATTGAGGATACGGAAGAGTCTTTACTACATCAACTTGTACCTATTCTTATATTAACACTTATCCAAATAGGGCTTACCTATATCCAATTAAAAAGTCAAAAGTTACGCAGAGTACTAGATGGGCAACCTATTATTGTAATAAGACAAGGAAAAATTGATGAAAAACAAATGAAAAAATCACGTTATAATTTGGACGACTTACTTTTACAACTGCGGGATAAAAATATAGGAGATATCCGTGAGGTAGATTATGCGATATTAGAGCCTCAGGTACATTATCTGTATTTAAAAAATCAGAAAGCAAAGATAAATCAGGATCTGTATTTTTACTTCCCCTTGTTATTGATGGGATCATTTAAGAAAAGCATTTAAATCTAATAAATAAAAATTCTTCTTGGCTTTTCAACGAATTGAAAAAAAGAGGGTACAAAGACGTGAAACGTATTTTATATTGTAGTTTTTTAAACGGGCAACTTTTTGTGGATATAAAAATGAATCATAAAAAAATCTAGGACAAAATGGGTTTGAACCTGCCCAATTCTTTAAAAAGTCATAAATTGCTGGAGCTATTGAATACAAGATCTTTAAAAGCTGTAATAGCAATGTGTTGTTATGTATAAACTAAGAGCAAGCTAATTTTTATTAACTTGCTCTTATCTATAAGATGAAATACAAAAAGGGCTTTTTTTATTTATTAAGCTCAGCAGGAGCTGAAATATTCTCAAGAACTTTTCCTGTTTCTTTATTTGAAGTATTACTTACCGCTAAATCTCCCAAAGAAACCATTCCAATGAGTTTTCCGTTTTCTACAATAGGAAGTCTGCGTATTTGATGCTGAGACATGAGATCTGAAGCCTGCTCTACAGACATGTATTTTGTACCGGTAATGACATCAGTATTGATCATTTCAGATATTTGTGTGTTCGCATTAAAATTATTAGCTAATCCCTTGACAACTAAATCACGATCCGTTATTAAGCCTATTAGCTTATCATCTTCACAAATTGGAATAACTCCTACATCTACATTCTTCATCATATTAGCTACCTCACCACATGAACTTTTAAGGTTACCTGTCTCAATATTAGAAGTCATCACTTCTGTTATATTCATAGCAACTCCTCCTTTATTTAATCA
>DATMFE010000127.1:0-1682 GCA_035556295.1 Ureibacillus sp. | reverse complement strand
AGGCAGGTCAAAATTGATTACATAGATTCGCTTGTTTCTGTTATAGGTGGATTTATTGCCATGATTGCAATCGGTTTCGTTGCCATTTATTTGGGGTATCCAATGGCGCTTGCTCCGCTTGGCGCAAGTTGTGTACTTGTGTTTTTAATGCATAAAGGTCCACTTTCGCAGCCGCGACAGGTGATTGGCGGCCATTTTTTCTCTACTACGGCGGCGCTTACTGTATGGAGTATAGTAGGGCACAGTTTATTTACAATAGGACTTGTGGTCGTGATTGTGCTCATGATTATGCTTATTACTGATACGTTCCATCCTCCAGCAGCAGCTAGTGCTCTTGTGGCTGTTAACTTTGAATTGGGTTGGGGGTTTTTGCTTGTGGTTATGATTGGGGCGTTACTGTTAGTAGCGGTTTCTACCTTCTATAATAATATCTTTCAAAAAAGACAATATCCACAGCACTGGTTATAGAAGAGTGATAGTTTAATAGAAAAGCTAGATTAATTCTGTTCAATGTTGGCTCATTTTGTGTGAAACGTGGATTTCGCTAAAATGAGCCAACATTATTTTATTAACAATACTGTTTATCAAAGTCTTTTTTAATATCATTTATTTTTCACCTTTACATATATCCCCAAGTGTCTCCTTCGATTTACTAACTGTTTCATCTATAGATTTTGACTAAAGTTAAACGCTTCAAATGTCTCTTTTCCCACATTGTATCTTCTGATCAATACCCAGCATTTTTCGCAATAAATATCAAAAAATAAATTCCATTTATCGGTATTATGGATGTAAGGAGGTCGGGATATGAGTTATTTGCCAATCATCCAGAAAACGATAGAAAAGATTGAAATGAGCTTACATGAAGAGCTGTCTTTAGAAAATATTGCTTCGTTTGCAGGATTTTCTAAATATCACTTTCACCGTATCTTTCAAAAAGAAGTAGGTGTTACGGTTTCAGAGTATGTTCGATATAGGAGAATTACGAATGCAGCAGCTCTATTAATGTATACCGATGAGAAGATTTTAGATATTGCCTTTACTTATCGTTTTGAATCCCAAGAAGCATTTACAAGAGCTTTTAAAAAAGTATATCAATTACCGCCGGGGCAATATCGAAGAATTATGTCTAAAATAACGTTACAAGGGGAGGAAAGAAATATGAGTCAGGAACAAAAAATTAAAGGTTGGTTGTTGAGCGGAAGTCACCCTTTTCATTATGAAATTGGAATTGATTATGGAGTGGCACATAAAGGAAAAGGATCAGGGTATTTAAAATCAGTAACTGTTGAATCTCCAAATGAATTTGGAACGTTGATGCAGGAGTTTAAAGCAGATCAGTATAAAAATAAACGACTGAAGCTATCAGGGTTTATTAAGACAAAAGGTTTGAACGGGTTCTGTGGACTGTGGATGCGGGTTGATTCAGCGATGCAAGATGTGCTGGAGTTCGATAATATGAGTGACCGCCCCATTACAACAGATACAGAGTGGAATCACTATTCAATCGTTTTGGATGTCCCTGAAAACAGTGCTGTTATTTCCTTCGGCATATTGCTTAATGGACATGGACAGGTGTGGATTGATGAATTAAAATTTGAAGAGGTAGATAAAAGCGTGCCAACGACGAACCTAAGTGCAGCACATGATCTTTTAGATGAACCAACTAATTTATCTTTTGA
>DATMFE010000126.1:0-1587 GCA_035556295.1 Ureibacillus sp. | reverse complement strand
CTTCACCATCCCATGTCATAGGAATAGGAAGATTGTCTATCTTTAGTTTTTGACCAAATGATTCAATAGCGTTTACAGAAATATCTTTACCTTGTACTAAAAATTCCTTTACATCTTTGTTTTTAGTAACCTGAATATATCCAATTAACGTTGCTGTACCTAAAGCATTTCTTTGAATATTAGCGTAAAGATTAGTAATTTCTAATGCCGATAACGGTCTCACATCACCAAAAAATCCTGCTAAAAAGCTTTTCTTTTTAACAAATTCCACGTCTTCAGGCATTGGAATATTTGGTGGCCTCACATAAAGACCTTTCGATAATAAAACTTCATTGGCCATTCTGTGAAGCTTCATTGATTCTGTTAGACATTCAGTATAATACTTGTCTACATCATCACGAACAGCTAATGCAACTCCCTCAGAGTTAGCATTTAGACCTATTTTGCCGTACTGTGCAATAAAATTTAGATAGTATGTATCTGAAAATAGGCGGGGTGCATTAACATTCACGTCTTGATTTACATTAAAACCTTGTGGAATAGGAAACTTTTCATAATTAAAAATCTTTGTTAATTTCGGTATGTGCGACTCTGACAATTCTAAAGCATATTTTAATACTGATTGTATTTCTGTATCTTCTACATTGTTTAAGAAGTATTTTACAATACATATTGTAAGGCTATCATTCATATAGGATGTCCATAATTGGGAAATTTCTGCTGAGGTTAGCCTAACGTTATGTTCTGTTCCCATTTGTTTAGTTCCTCCGAATTGTATTATGTATAGTTTATTTATTACGGTTTACAATGTATGAAGTTTTTATTTACTATATTTCGTAAATTCACTAAAAATTTTTTAAAAAATTGGTGAAATAATTTTTTTAGGAAAATGACAAAAAACTCATCCTCCCCTTCCAGGGCTTACCATGCAATATTATAAAAACACAGTGTATATTTTGTAAGCACTAGACCAGCCATATCCCCCCCTATGGTGGGGGGATATGGCTTAGTTAGTTCGTTATGATCCTTGCAATAGGACTATTACTATAAGTACCTTTAGTGCCTTTAGTTCATTCATTTCTTTTATTTGTTTCATTTGTTGTCATTCGTTTCTATTATTGTTGCTTACACTGTTGCCTTGTTCATTCGTCTTGATGTCTGTTACTGCCTGTTGTCCTTTTCAGTGTCATTCCTTAGTGCCTCCATATGCCCTTGTATTGGGCTGCGGTGAGGTGTCTATTAGTGCCACATTTATAGCCTTTACTTATTTATTACGTTGGATAATACCCACTGTCAAATGTGTTGAGTTATGATAGTCATTATGAAATGGTTCTTGTTGAACTAATTGGCAGGTTAGTATAATAAAGATACAACAAAAAAAGACCATTATTGGTCTTTTAAGGTAGAGGGCAGTTGTAATTTATTTTGCAAATTCTTTTCTTTCTGTTGTAAAGGTTGGATTTTGAATTTTTTATCTAAGAAGCGAATTCCCTTAATGCATCCTTTAACAAGCAAAAAAGTAAACGATAGTACAATAAATGTAATATAGCTATTCCAACCCTTGTGATATTCCACTAATTTGGTATT
>DATMFE010000125.1:0-1815 GCA_035556295.1 Ureibacillus sp. | reverse complement strand
TCCGCTAAAAAGAAAAACACTCAAGATAGATTTTAACGGCTTCATATTATAAGTAAATTGATTATACATGACACATGATAAGGGAAAAAGTATGTATAAAAACACAATGTTCGAGTCAAATAATTTAGGAAAATAGCGATGTGGGTATTTCAAATATTTTCTCTTTATTACTGGTCCATCAAATAAAGTAGAAACTAAAGTTTTAATAAAATAAATAAGAAACCAGTCCTTCAAATCACCTTTTCTTCGTAATAAAAAAAATATGCTTCCACCTATCCCAAATATAGTAAATATGTTTAATATTGTCCGGTCCTTCACATATACACCTCCTATAAATAAGATATCCATTTTTTTTGAAAATTATCAGAAAAACCAACACTTTTGTAGGGGCGGTTCTTAAAGGTAAAAGCCATCTTTATTTAAATCAAAATTGTGAAATATTACACTTAAGCTAACGGGTTCTTTACCTCAAGAATAGGACTGTCCATAGACGGTCTTTTTTATCCCTTTCTAGTGTCAAAATTTAACACATTTGACAGTGGGGATTATCCAATGTAATAACAAGGGGGTGGGGAACATGGCACTAATAGACACCTCACCGCAGCCCAATACAAGGGCATATGGAGGCACTAAGGAATGACACTGACAAGGCCAACAGACAGCAACAGACATCAAGACGAATGAACAAGGCAACAGTGTAAGCAACAATAATAGAAACGAATGACAACAAATGAAACAAATAAAAGAAATGAATGAACTAAAGGCACTTATAGTAATAGTCCTATTGCAAGGATCATAACGAACCAGCTAAGCCATAGACCCCCACCATAGGGGGGGATGGGTGGTCTGGTGCTTACAAAATATACACTGTGTTTTTATAATATTGCATGGTAAGCACTGGAAGGGGAGGTTGAGTTTTTTGTCATTTTCCTAAAAAAATTATTTCGCCAATTTTAAAAAAACTTTTTAGTGAATTTACGAAATATAGTAAATAAAAACTTCATACATTGTAAAGCGTAATAAATAAATTATACATAATACAATTCGGAGGAACTAAACAAATGGGAACAGAACATAACGTTAGACTAACCTCAGCAGAAATTTCCCAATTATGGACATCCTATATGAATGATAGCTTTACAATATGTATTGTAAAATACTTCTTAAATAATGTAGAAGATACAGAAATAAAATCAGTATTAAAATATGCTTTAGAATTGGCAGAGTCACACATACCAAAATTAACAAAGATTTTTAATTATGAAAAGTTTCCTATTCCACAAGGTTTTAATGTAAATCAGGATGTGAATGTTAATGCACCTCGCCTATTTTCAGATACATACTATCTAAATTTTATTGCACAGTACGGCAAAATAGGTCTAAATGCTAACTCTGAGGGAGTTGCATTAGCTGTTCGTGATGATGTAGATAAGTATTATACTGAATGTCTAACAGAATCAATGAAGCTTCACAGAATGGCTAATGAAGTTTTATTATCGAAAGGTCTTTATGTGAGGCCACCAAATATTCCAATGCCTGAAGACGTGGAATTTGTTAAAAAGAAAAGCTTTTTAGCAGGATTTTTTGGTGATGTGAGACCGTTATCGGTATTAGAAATTACTAATCTTTACGCTAATATTCAAAGAAATGCTTTAGGTACAGCAACGTTAATTAGATATATTCAGGTTACTAAAAACAAAGATGTAAAGGAATTTTTAGTACAAGGTAAAGATATTTCTGTAAACGCTATTGAATCATTTGGTCAAAAACTAAAGATAGACAATCTTCCTATTCCTATGACATGGGATGGTGAAG
>DATMFE010000124.1:0-31085 GCA_035556295.1 Ureibacillus sp. | reverse complement strand
TTCTTATTTAAGAGAAGCAATTCAAATGGTTTATTATGATATTGAATTGCTTGGATCTGTGACAAAAATTTTATATCCGGAAATTGCTAAAAAATTTGGAACGACTCCATCCCGCGTTGAACGTGCGATTCGTCATGCTATAGAAGTGGCTTGGAACCGTGGAAATTATGAATCCATTTCACAAATGTTTGGCTACACAGTTCATCACTTGAAGTCAAAACCTACTAACTCTGAATTCATTGCGATGATCGCTGATAAAATTCGTATTGAGTTAGTCGCTTCTTAAGAATAAATTTGGAATTTTTTAATGTTCGTTTGTAGAACCTATATAGTTTTGAATGGACTCATTCTAATTAATAACCATCAACAAATTAAATTAATTATTAATAGCATAGTTCTTATGTAGTAACTAAAATAAGTACTTTCATTTATCGTTATTAATTTTTAGATAATTGAAGGTACTTTTTTTGAAGAATAATTACTGCATTGTATTAATATCCTAGTTATTACTCCTACCTGGTATAGTAGGAATTACTTACTTGTTGATAATATCTTAAAGAGATTTTAAAATAAGTTTTGTAAAACAACCTTTGTTTTGCTTTGCCATTAGAGATCCCTGGTACTGGAATTCTGGGGGTCTTTATTTTTATAAAACACTCTTTATGATTTGAAACAAAATCATTAAAGAGTGTTTTTTATTTTAGAAAAATAAAAGGTTCTATGAATAAATGAGAGAAATGTCTCTAAAAAAAGTTTTTTATATTGTATATACTTATATGAAGTACTAATTTGGAGGGGGATTGAAATGATAATTTTCTCAAATGAATTCATTGAACTAATAGAAGATCATGGAAACGTATTTTTAAAAGTTCTAAAAATAGGATTTCCCGTTAAAGATTTTCAAGCAATACTACTTCATCATCCTCGTATAAAAGTAACGAATTTCCCTTTAATAATCAGTATCCTATATAAAGAAACACAACAGCCATTAGAAATTGGAAAATATCTTCCTTCGATTGAGATTGAAATAGCGCTGGATAAAATGACAGCTTTAATATACATAAATGAAACAAAAGATAAGATTCAGGAAAATCAAATTCATATTAAACAACAAATTCAATTACTTTTAGCCGAAAAAAATATAAATCATGGTTTAATACCAATTGATTTGAGTTCTGTAGAGACGGGTAAAGCTATTATCGTAGCAAAAGGAACTGCGCCAATAAAAGGTGATGACGCGAAAGTTAAATATTTAGAAATACCTGAGAGAAAACCAGTCATTCGTGAAGATGGACGTGCAGATTATCTTGACATGAATTTTATTACTGAAATACATGAGGGTGATTGGTTAGGTGAAAAAATACCAGCAAAGGGGGGTACATCAGGAAAGAATATTTTCGGAGAAGTTATTTCTGCTCCAACTGGAAGAGACATACCATTAAAATATGATAAAAAAACTGCAATTGAGGTAGAAGAAGGCGATAAAATAATCCTTCGTGCAAAAAATAACGGAGTTGTTGAGCATAGACAAGGGTTATTATCAGTTAGTCCTCATTTACCAATTGATGGTGATGTAGGCTACGAAACTGGAAATATACAATTTAATGGTTCAGTTAGTATTCATGGGACCGTTCAAAATGGTTTTAGTGTCATTGCAACAGGTGATATATCTATTGATTCATTAGAAGGGATAAATGGAGCAAAATTAATTAAGTCAACTGGAGGGGATATTTTTATCCGGGGTGGTGTTTTTGGCTTAAGTAAAACAATAATTGAAGCAAAAAATAATATTTTTGCAAAACATGTAAATGAAGCGACATTAATTGCAGGGAATGACATTTACATAGGTTCTTATGTTCTGGGGTCGAATCTTTCTGCAAATAAAATAATCGTTGATGAACGAAATGGGAAAATAATTGGTGGTAAGTCGGTTGCAAAAGATTCAATCATAACCGCTATATCTGGAAATCGTATGGAAAGAAGAACAGAATTGATTATAGAAGGGTTGATGAAACAAGAAATACACGTTGCAATTCAAGAAAAGGCGCAATTATTAAAAACATTAAATGATGAAATAATTAAAATAACCTCTCAATTAAATAATATGCAGCATCTTAAGGATCGGCTGAATGAAAAACAACTTGCTGCATTTCATCAAATTACTCAGTTAGTTGAGCAAAAGAAACAAAATGCAGAAGTATTGGACTTTGAGATAAAAGAATTATTGAATCAATTCCGAAAGGATGTAATTGAAGAAATTACGGTTAGAAAAGAAGCTCATCCTGGAACGTATATTCAAATCGGTAGAAAATCGAGTTTATTATACAAAATGACAAATGGAACATTCAAACTTGAGAATGGAGAGTTAAATGTCTAAAAAAACTGTTACATTTGCACATCGTGGTGCTTCTGGATATAAATTAGAAAATACCTTTGCAGCATTTGAAAAAGCAATTGAGCTCGGTGCAGATGGTATTGAACTTGATCTTCAACTAACAAAAGATAACATATTTATTGTCTTTCATGACTTAAATCTTTCAAGGTTAGCTGGAGTCAATAAACAAGTTTCAGATTGTACATTTGACGAAGTGAGTAAATATAAAATAGGAAAACGTTTTATTAGGAAGTTTACGAATCATCAAATCCCAAGCTTTCAACAGGTGATAGATTGGGCGAATACAAACAAAGTACCCCTAAATGTAGAATTGAAGGAGTCTGTGTTATTAAACAGTCAATGCTTAATCGATGTGGTTCAAAAACTCATTCTTCCAAAAGGTAGCCATTTTTCTTCTTTTCATAGTGAATTATTAAAGATTGTAAAAATGCAAAGGCCAGATATTGAAACTGCGATACTTATTACTAAAAAATTTAATTGGGATGAGTTAGATAAGATGTCGTACATTGATACTGTTCATGCACATAAACGATATTATAAAGATACTTATATTAACTATTGTGAACAGGCAAATAAGAAGATGCGTTTTTATTCAATAAATGGCAATGAGCCCTTTTTATTAACTCCTAACCCAATTGTAATAGGGTGGATAACCGATTATCCAGATAAAGTTTTAAAATATACAAAGCAATTAAATTAAAAAGAGACTCAAAAAAGTAACATTCCCTTTTTGAGTCTCTTTTCTATTTTGTTTGCTTTTCATATTTAGAAGCTACTCGACCATTTTTACGATCACGATTATATAAATAACCTGTAAAGAAACCTAGCCCTACCACTAAAAAAATAATTCCTATTACAAATTGTAACCATAACCAAGGGAAAGGAGTGAGTAACTTTCCATATAATGTATCTCTTAAAAATTTTATCCCTGCTCCAGCCATGAGTGCGGGAATTAATAACACGATAAACGCTGCCATTCGAGCCATTTAAAGTCCTCCTTACAACTATCTTCATTTTACAATGGCGAGGATGAATGTCAAGGAACGACATTTGTCTTTCTAGGGAATTCAGACTATTGAACGAAAATTATTATTTAGAAATTAATATCTTGATTCATAAATGATTTAAAAGTATTGTAGAAATAAGGGTATTTTACCGAGAAATATTATGAAAAAAATAGAGAAAATTGCTTTCTTATAAAAGAAAGCGCTTTCGCAAGGGGAGGCAAAATAAATGGAGATCTTCAAGTATATGGAAAAGTACGACTATGAGCAATTGGTATTTTGTCAAGATCAAACATCAGGGCTAAAAGCAATCATCGCCATTCATGACACTACATTAGGACCAGCGTTAGGTGGGGTTCGTATGTGGCCGTATGAAACTGAGGAGCAAGCAGTGGAGGATGCATTGCGTTTAGCACGAGGAATGACCTACAAAAATGCTGCAGCTGGGTTAAATCTTGGTGGAGGTAAAACAGTTATTATCGGTGATCCGTTTAAAGATAAAAATGAAGAAATGTTTAGAGCATTAGGGAGATTTATTCAAGGATTAAATGGCCGTTATATTACTGCAGAAGATGTTGGAACGACAGAAGCTGATATGGACCTTATTCATGAAGAAACAAATTATGTAACGGGTATTTCACCAACCTTCGGATCGTCTGGTAATCCATCACCTGTTACTGCTTACGGTGTATATTTAGGAATGAAAGCTTCTGTTAAAGAAGCATTTGGCACAGATTCTTTAAAAGGAATTAAAGTAGCAGTGCAAGGACTAGGTAATGTAGCATACGCTTTATGTGATTATTTACATCAAGAAGGTGCAGAACTAATTGTGACCGATATTAATAAAAAGGCAATTGAACGTGTCGTTAAAGATTTTGGCGCAAAAGCTTGTGAACCAAACGATATCTATAAACAAGAAGTTGAGGTATTTTCACCGTGTGCATTAGGTGCAATTATCAATGATGAGACAATTCCACAACTTAAAGCAAAGGTCATTGCAGGTTCTGCCAATAACCAATTAAAAGAATCTAGACATGGTAAAGTATTACATGATATGGGTATCGTGTATGCTCCAGATTATGTTATTAATGCTGGAGGAGTAATCAATGTCGCTGATGAATTATATGGTTATAACCGTGATCGAGCAATGAAGAGAGTTGAAACGATTTATGATAGCTTAATAAAAATATTCGCTATTTCGAATGAGCAAAATATTCCAACGTACTTAGCAGCGAATAAATTAGCTGAGGATCGAATTGCTCGTGTGGCTAAATCACGTAAGCAATTTTTACGTAATGATAAAAATATATTAAATGGACGATAATTTAATTTGGGGATGTTAGGTATACGCCTACATTCCCAAATTTCCAAGGGGGATTGTCATGTCTCGTGAATATGATTTAGTAATATTAGGTGGGGGTACAGGAGGCTATGTAGCTGCTATTCGAGCTAGTCAGCTTGGATTATCTACTGCGATAGTAGAGAGAGAAAAGCTTGGGGGGACTTGCTTACATAAGGGGTGCATTCCAAGTAAAGCATTGCTTAGAAGTGCAGAAGTATATAAACAATCTTTAAATGCTAGTGATTATGGGATTGAGGTAGCGGCTGTTCGAATTAATTTCCCTGCAATTCAAAAAAGGAAAAATAATATAATTGATCAACTTCATAGTGGAGTGAAAAGCCTTGTAAAAAAAGGTAAGATTGATGTTTATTATGGTACTGGAAGAATTCTAGGGCCATCTATTTTCTCCCCAATGGCAGGAACAATTTCTGTTGAAAGAGAAGGGGAAGAAAATGAAATGCTTATTCCGAAAAATATCATTATCGCGACTGGTTCTTCTCCGAGAAATATAGAAGGACTTATTCCTGATGGGAAGAAAATATTGAACTCGGATCATGCGTTGGAAATGACCGAGCTCCCAAAATCCATTTTAATTGTTGGTGGTGGGGTCATCGGTATTGAATGGGCATCGATGCTATCTGATTTTGGCGTGAAGGTGACGATCATTGAAACTAGTAATCAAATATTACCTTCTGAAGATAGCGATATTTCAAAAGAAATGGCTAAAATGTTAAAGAGCCGTGGAATTGAAATCTACACAAATGCATTTCTACAATCAGAAAAAGTAAAAATTACAGATAAAAATGTAAAAGCAACCGTCTTAATTGATGGTGAAGAAATGAATTTTGAAGTAGAAAAAATGTTGATTTCAGTAGGACGCAAAGGGAATAGTACTGATATTGGATTGGATAATACTGAAATAGAAATTGAATCTAGCTTTATTAAAGTGAACGAAGTCTACCAAACGAAAGAAAAACATATCTATGCAATTGGTGATGTTATTGGTGGACTGCAATTAGCTCATGTCGCATCTCATGAAGGGATTGCTGCAGTTGAACATATTGCTAATGGAACAGTCAAAAATATTAACTATCAAAATATTGCGAGATGTATTTATTCAAATCCAGAAGTCGCAAGTATTGGTATAACGGAAGAAAAGGCAAAATCACAAGGTATTAATATCAAGGTAGGAAAGTTTCCTTTTAAAGCGATTGGTAAAGCGTTAGTTTATGGAGAAATGGATGGTTTCGTAAAAATAATTGCCGATCAGGATACAAACGATTTACTAGGTGTTCATATGATTGGACCACATGTAACGGATTTAATTTCTGAAGCTTCGCTTGCTATGTTACTAGATGCTACTGCTTGGGAAATTGGGGAAACGATTCACCCACATCCAACATTAAGCGAAGTAATTGGTGAGGCTGCTTTAAGTGTTGATGGGAAGGCAATTCATTTTTAGAAGGGGTAGCTCAAATGAAAGGGGATGATTTGTTTGACGAATGGGAACTTACATCATAAAGATTTAGGGTTAACGGATGTAGACGTTTTAAATATATATGAAACAATGCTAATGGCAAGAAGAATTGACGAAAGAATGTGGTTATTAAATCGCTCAGGTAAAATTGCCTTCGTTATTTCTTGTCAAGGTCAAGAAGCTGCACAAGTTGGCGCTGCTTATGCACTGGACAAAACGAAAGATTATATCGCCCCATACTATCGCGATATGGGTGTCGTGTTACATTTTGGGATGACGGCAAAAGATTTAATGTTATCTGCATTTGCGAAATCTGAAGATCCTAACTCTGGAGGTCGCCAAATGCCAGGGCATTTTGGTCAGAAGAAAAATCGCATATTAACAGGTTCATCGCCAGTTGCAACACAAGTGCCACATGCAGTAGGAGTTGCGCTGACAGCAAAAATGCAAAACAAAGATTATATTTCATTTGTGACTTTAGGTGAGGGGTCAACAAATCAAGGTGATTTCCATGAAGGGCTCAATTTTGCCGGTGTCCATAAATTGCCAGTGATTACAATGGTTGAAAATAATAAGTATGCAATTAGTGTACCAGTAGAAAGACAATTAGGGTGTGCAAATGTTTCTGATCGGGCAATTGGTTACGGCATGCCTGGAGTAACTGTAGACGGTATGAATCCATTAGAGGTTTATAAGGCAGTAAAAGAAGCTGCTGATCGTGCTAGAGCAGGTGAAGGACCGACATTAATCGAAGCGGTAACTTACCGTTTAACAGCCCATTCATCAGATGATGATGATCGTCAATATCGTACAGCTGATGATATAGCCGAAGGAAAAGCGAATGATCCTATTACACGTTTTGAAAAGTACTTGAAAGAAGTAGAAGTAGCAACGGACGAATTGTTGAATAATATTAACGTTCGAGTAATGCAAGCTGTAAATGAAGCAACTGATTACGCTGAAGAAGCTCCATATTCTCCACCAGAGCATGCTCTAAAACATGTTTATTCGGAAGGAGATGTTGAATAATGGCTGTAATGACTTTCATAGAAGCAATTAATTTAGCGATGAAGGAAGAAATGGAACGAGACGATCGTGTATTTATATTAGGCGAGGATGTAGGGCTTAAAGGTGGAGTGTTTAAAGCTACACAAGGCCTTTACAACCAATTTGGTGAATATCGCGTATTAGATACTCCATTAGCTGAAAGTGCCATTGCAGGAGTTGCAATAGGAGCAGCAATGGTAGGAATGAGACCAATTGCAGAAATGCAATTTGCTGACTTTATCATGCCAGCAGTCAATCAAATTGTATCAGAAGCAGCGAAAATTAGATATCGTTCTAATAATGATTGGAATTGTCCATTAGTCGTTCGTGCGCCATTTGGCGGTGGCGTACATGGTGCTTTATACCATTCGCAATCAGTTGAAGCATTATTTGCTGGAACACCTGGATTAAAGATTGTTATTCCTTCTACCCCATACGAGGCAAAAGGATTGTTAAAAGCAGCGATCCGAGATGAAGATCCTGTTTTATTCTTTGAGCATAAACGTGCTTATCGTTTAATTAAAGGTGAAGTTCCTGCTGATGACTATGTTTTACCGATAGGAAAAGCTGATGTAAAACGTGAAGGTGATGATATTACAGTCATCACTTACGGTTTAGCTGTCCATTTTGCATTGCAAGCTGCAGAACGACTTGCTGCTGATGGAATAGAAGCACACATTCTCGATTTAAGAACAGTTTATCCACTTGATCGAGAGGCAATTGTTGAAGCTGCAAGTAAAACAGGTAAAGTTCTATTAGTGACAGAGGATAATAAAGAAGGCAGTATTATGAGTGAAGTTTCTGCAATTATTGCAGAAGAATGCTTGTTTGAACTAGATGCGCCAATTAAGCGTTTAGCTGGTCCAGATGTTCCTGCTATGCCATATTCACCGACGATGGAAAAATACTTTATGATCAATCCGGAAAAAATTGAGCAAGCGATGCGTGAGTTAGCTGCTTTCTAATGGAGGTGTAAGGAATGCCAATTGAAAATATATTAATGCCCCAGTTAGGAGAAAGTGTAACTGAAGGAACTATTGAAAGATGGCTTGTGAAACCAGGCGATGTTGTAAATAAATACGACCCTCTAGCTGAGGTTGTAACTGATAAAGTAAATGCAGAAATTCCTTCTTCCTTCTCTGGTGTAATCCATGAAGTGATTGCAAGTGAAGGGGAAACGTTATCTGTTGGGAAAGTTGTTTGTACTATAAAAGTAGGTCAAGATTCAGTAGTGGAAAAGCCAAAAACGAACATTGAAACTGTGCAAACTAGCCCTACCGAGATTATGCAGTCTGCTCCCGAGAATAAGCCTAATTCGATGAAAAAAGCGCGCTATTCTCCAGCAGTATTGAAAATTGCACAAGAACATAATATTAACTTAGAACACGTGAATGGAACGGGTTTAGACGGGCGAATAACTCGTAAAGATCTATTAAAATTAATTGAATCTGGAGAAGTAAACCAAACTATACAAACTAGTGCAGAAACTGTGGTAGAATCTGTAGTGCAATCTATACCACAACCACAACCAGTTCAGACAAATTTGAAAGAGATTCCTGTTCAAACATCTGCTCAAGGCGATATTGAAATTCCAGTCACTCCAATTCGTAGAGCAATCGCAAATAACATGGTACGAAGTAAACATGAAATCCCTCATGCATGGCTCATGATGGAAGTGGATGTAACGAATCTAGTAAATTATCGAGATAGTATAAAAAATGGGTTTAAAGAAAAAGAAGGATTCAATATTACTTATTTTGCATTCTTCATTAAGGCAGTAGCGATTGCTTTAAAAGAATTCCCAATGATGAATTCAGTATGGGCAGGGGATAAAATTATTCAGAAAAAAGCAATCAATCTATCAATTGCTGTTGCAACTGAAGATTCACTGTTTGTACCAGTAATCAAAAATGCAGACGAAAAGTCGATTAAAGGAATTGCAAAGGAAATAAATGATTTATCTAAAATTGTACGTGCAGGAAAGCTAAGGTCAGAGCATATTGAAGGCGGAACGTTCACTGTAAACAATACTGGTTCATTCGGTTCAGTACAATCAATGGGTATCATTAATTATCCACAAGCAGCTATTTTACAGGTTGAGTCAATCGTCAAACGACCAGTAATTATAAATGGTGGAATGTTTGCAGCTCGGGATATGGTTAATTTATGCTTATCAATTGATCATCGAGTATTAGATGGCTTAATTGCAGGTAGATTCTTAAGTAGAGTTAAATCTATACTAGAGAATGCAGATCCAAACAACATGACAGTTTATTAACAAATAGGAAGCCTAAATTGGGCTTCCTATTTTTACGTCTATTTAAAGCTTTCTGAAGTTTCACTTTATTGGTAGGTACTTCTATTGTAAAATAGTAAATAAGTCAAGATAAAGGGGGCAGCTGTTAAGCGAAAGTATGTCAAATATGAAAAATATTCAATTTGAATCAGTTAGCTATGAGCAATGGAAAGAACAGGCAGTCAAAGCATTAAAGGGAAAGCCATTTGAATCTCTTTTCACTAACACAATAGAGGGGATTACTCTTGAACCTTTATATACACAAGAATCATTAATAGAAAAATTAGGAGAGAATTTAGAAAAACAGATTTCTACCATTCGCTCTTTAAAATCTAGCAATGACTTTTCATGTGCCCAACAAGTTTTTGGAGAAACTGAAGAACAGTTTTTGAAGAATCTATCTGAGGGAAAAGAACGAGGAAACACCATTTTAACAATTGATAGCAGACTTCCATTTGAATGGTCAGAAAATCTTCTTGCTAAACTATCAGAAGAGATGGCAAACAATGAGTTTAAATTAATTATTCAAAACTCTTCTGACACCCTTTTATCCGTATTTGAAAAGATTGAAGAAAGTAATCGTGATAGTGTTAAAGGATATATCATCTCAGAAGAACCAATCGAATTAAAAGAATATCCAAATGTACGTACAATTTGTGCTAATACATTACCTTATCATTATGAAGGAGCAAATGCTATACAGGAATTAGCCTTAACATTAGCGATTGCTCACAAATATGTAAATGAAAATAATTTCGAAAACTTTGCAAATAAATTTTTCGTAAACTTTGCAATTGATACACAATTCTTTTCAGAGATTGCAAAATTACGTGCAATAAAAATATTATGGAAAGCATTTTCATCTGCTTACGGAGTATCTGCAAACTTTGCACTGCCAATTGTGGCAGAAACCTCTTTAAGAAGTTATTCGAAGCTAGATATCTATGTAAATCTTCTTCGTGCAGGTAACGAAGCATTTTCGGCTCTAATTGGTGGGGCTGATGTATTTACTGTTCATCCACACGATGTATTAACTAAACCTACTGATCAATCCATTCGAATTGCCCGAAATGTACTTTTAGTATTAAAAGAAGAATCTTTCGTTCAAAATATGGTCGATCCATCAGGTGGCTCGTATTTCATTGAAACTTTAACAAGTGAATATGTCGAAAAGGCTTGGGAACTATTTTTAGAAATTGAAGAAGCCGGAGGAATTGATGCTTTTAAACAATCTGGGAAACTTCAAACGTTACTAGAGGAAGTCAATTCAAGTCGTAAAGATGCATTTGCAACAAGAAAACAATCCTTAATAGGTACAAATATCTATGCAAATCCAGTTGATGAGCTCGCTACTGAAACAAACCCATTATTTGCTAATGTGAAACGCTATGCAACACCATTTGAGGAGTTGCGAAAAACGTATACAGAAATTCAACCGAAGATTGCCATTTTAACTTTTGGTCAACTCAAAAACTTTAAAGCGCGTGCGGATTTTGTTTCCGGTTTCTTTTCAACTGCAGGTGTTACTTGTGAACAATCTGGAGAAATTGATACAGTGGAAGCAGCTAAGGAGTGGTTAACAAATAGTAGTTATGATTATGTGATCTTTGCTTCATCTGATGACGACACAAAAGCAATTGTACCTGAACTTTTAGCAAGTAAACCAGAAGGCTTACTATTTGATGTAGCAGGTAGATTTAAAGAAGAAGCTGGAGATTGGATAGAACAGGGATTAAATGGTTTTATTTACTCTGGCCAAAACGTTATTGAGAAACTAAATTCAATTGCTGAAAGTTTGAAGGGGGTACGATCATGAGTACAAATTTCAAGGCTGTAAATATTGGCCAACTATTAATTGATGAAAAACTAACTCCATCAAGCAATATCATGACCAACGAAGGTATTGAAGTAAAAGAGTTTTACGTTAAAGAAGATATAAATGAAGCGAAACATTTAAATGACAGTGCAGGTATAGCACCAAATACGCGCGGCCCTTATCCAACAATGTACGTAGCAAGACCATGGACGGTTCGTCAATATGCAGGCTTTTCAACAGCAGAAGAATCCAATGCATTTTATCGTAGAAATTTAGCGATGGGTCAAAAAGGATTGTCTGTAGCATTCGACTTGGCTACTCACCGTGGATACGATTCTGATCATCCTCGTGTAAAAGGTGATGTAGGGAAAGCTGGTGTTGCTATCGACTCCATTGAAGATATGAAAATATTATTTGATGGAATTCCATTGGATCAAATGTCCGTATCGATGACAATGAACGGTGCTGTTCTACCAATTATGGCGTTTTATATTGTAGCTGCGGAAGAACAAGGTGTAACACCTGAAAAGCTAGCTGGGACAATTCAAAACGACATTTTAAAAGAATACATGGTTCGTAACACATATATTTATCCACCTGCTATGTCTATGAAAATCATTGCAGATATTTTTGAATACACTAGTAAATTTATGCCGAAATTTAATTCCATTTCGATTTCTGGTTATCATATACAAGAAGCTGGGGCAACAGCGGATATTGAATTAGCTTACACACTCGCAGACGGATTAGAGTATGTACGTACTGGCCTTAAGGCAGGAATCGATATTGATTCATTCGCACCTCGTTTATCATTCTTCTGGGGTATTGGAATGAATTATTACATGGAAGTTGCGAAAATGCGTGCAGCGCGTCGTATTTGGGCACAAATGATGAGTACATTTAATCCGAAAAATCCAAAGTCTCTAGCTTTACGTACGCACTCACAAACTTCTGGTTGGTCATTAACTGAACAAGATCCATTTAACAATGTGACACGCACATTAATTGAAGCCAATGCAGCTGCTATGGGTCATACACAATCACTTCATACAAATGCATTAGATGAAGCAATCGCTTTACCAACAGATTTCTCTGCACGTATCGCACGAAATACTCAATTGTTCCTGCAAGAAGAAACAGGAATGACGAAAGTAATTGATCCATGGGGTGGTTCATACTATGTTGAAAAATTAACAGAAGAATTAACCGAAAAAGCATGGGCATTAATCGAGGAAATTGAAGAACTAGGCGGTATGGCAAAAGCGATTGAGACTGGACTTCCAAAAATGAAAATTGAAGAAGCAGCAGCAAAACGCCAAGCTAAAATTGATTCGAAAGCAGAAACGATTATTGGGGTAAATAAATATCGACTTGATGAAGAAGAGCCAATCGAAATTTTAAATATCGATAATACAATCGTTAGACAAAAACAAATCGATCGTCTGGACAAAATGAAATCCGAAAGAAATGAAGAAGAAGTGCAACAACTTTTAGCGCGTTTAACACGTGCTGCTGAAACAGGCGAGGAGAATCTACTAGCGGTAGCAGTAGATGCAGCAAGAGCTCGTGCTTCATTAGGAGAAATTTCTGATGCTATTGAAAAAGTATCAGGTCGCCATAAAGCAGTAATTCGTTCAATTTCGGGTGTATACTCTTCAAACTTCTCTGATTCAGAACTGATTACAGAAGTGAAACAGATGACTGAGGAATTCTTAGAGAACGAAGGAAGACGTCCTCGAATTTTAATTGCAAAAATGGGTCAAGATGGTCATGACCGCGGTGCTAAAGTAGTAGCTACAGGTTATGCTGACCTAGGATTTGATGTAGATATTTCACCATTATTTATGACGCCAGAAGAAGCAGCGCAAATGGCTGTAGAAAATGATGTTCACTGTATAGGAGTATCTTCGCTAGCGGCTGGTCACAAAACGTTAGTACCAGAATTAATTGAAGAACTGAAGAAATTAGGTCGTGAAGATATTATTGTCATTGTTGGCGGTGTAATTCCTGCTCAAGATTATGAATTCTTATACGAATCTGGAGCTGTTGCTATTTTCGGACCAGGTACAGTTATACCAGTTGCTGCTATTAAAATAATTGAAGAGGTTTATAAACGTTTAGGCTACGAGGAAGTGTCTGAATAATGGTCGAAAACAATGGGAAAGAAGAGAGTGCTTTATTTGTCATGGAGGGTGTAAAAGGCGGACATGATGGAGTACAGAGCATTACACCCAAAAAGTTTCGTAAAAAAACAGATGACAAGCTTGATATCCCGAAATTAGCAGATGAGATTCGTTCTGGAAATCGAATCGCGTTATCACGTGCCATCACCCTCATCGAAAGTGCAAACAGTACCCATAAGGAACAAGCTCAAAAGCTATTACAGGAACTACTACCTCATACTGGGCAAAGTATTCGTATCGGGATTACTGGTGTACCTGGAGCAGGGAAAAGCACATTTATTGAAAGTTTTGGCACGATGCTTTGTGAGATGGGAAAAAAAGTTGCAGTTCTTGCCATTGACCCAAGTTCATCCATTTCTGGCGGAAGTATTCTAGGAGATAAAACCCGTATGGAAAAGCTTAGTCGTACCTCAAATGCCTTTGTGCGACCATCTCCAAGCGCTGGTACACTGGGTGGTGTCCATAAAAAATCGAGAGAAACGATGTTACTCTGTGAAGCTGCTGGATTCGATGTAATCCTTATTGAAACGGTAGGAGTTGGTCAAAGTGAAACGTATGTAAGAGGGATGGTAGACTTCTTCCTATTACTTGTTCTAACTGGGGCAGGCGACGAACTACAAGGAATGAAAAAGGGAATAATGGAATTAGCTGATGGTATCATAGTCCATAAAAGTGATGGAGATAATGTAATTCGGGCAAAAAAGACTGTTCGAGAATATAAACAAATTCTCCATTTCTTACAGCCAGCAACACCTGGTTGGATGAGTACATCGCTTGCAGTTTCTTCCGTTACTAAAACCGGCTTAAAAGATACTTGGGAAATGATCTGTAAGTTTGAAAAGACTGTAAAAACATCAACTTATTGGGATCAAAGAAGACTACAACAAACACAAGATTGGTTCCATTCCATGATAAAAGACCATTTAATAGAATCTTTTTATAATGATAAAGCTCGTAAAAATCTCATAAAATCTTTAGAAGAATCGATTTTGCAGGGTGAATTGACTGTAACTCAAGGAGTAAAAAGTTTATTTGAAAAGGACAATAAATTTACCTCCTTAGAATAAGTCTTTTCTACTCAACATCATTTCTATCTGTGATAAAATAGGTATTTGAAAAGGAGTGAAATTAAATGAATATGGATTACGATTTATTCATGCAAGAAATTACTAGAACTGCACGTTCAGAAATGGAAGCTGCTGGTTACGAACAATTACGTACACCTGAGGAAGTAGAGGAAGCTTTTGCACGCCCTGGTACAACGTTAGTTATGGTTAACTCTGTATGTGGTTGTGCTGGTGGGATTGCACGTCCTGCAGCAGTAAATGCAGTACATTACGATAAAAGACCAGAACATTTAGTAACAGTATTTGCTGGACAAGACAAAGAAGCTACTGCTGCTGCTCGTTACATGTTCGGTGAAGACCATATTCCTTCATCACCATCATTTGTATTATTAAAAGATGGTAAAGTAGTTGCGGATATTGGACGTCATGAAATTGAAGGACATGATCCAATGTCAGTTATTACAAATTTACAAGCAAACTTTGAAGAGTATTGCGAAGAAGTATAATAATCAATTGTCCTTAAGTGGTGCTCACTTAAGGACAATTCTTCATTTACATAACAATCTACTAATAATTACTATACATATGAAACAATTGATGCTTTTCAAAGGGAGGGAATCGATATAAAACCATTTCGAATCGGTTATCGAACAATCAAAACAGCAATAGGCGTAGCATTATCAATCGCAATTGCGAATGTCCTTGGTTTGCATTTTTTCTCTTCAGCTGCTATTCTAACCATCCTCTGTATTCAAACAACGAAAAAGAAATCATTACATGCTGTTTATACTCGATTTGTTGCTAGCTTAGTTGGAATGCTCTATTCTTTCATTGCTTTCGAAACTTTTGGATACAATCCATTTGTTCTTGTTATTATGGTCTTACTTTTTATCCCTTCTATTGTATCCATTAAGGTTGAGGCAGGATTTGTTTCAAGTGCTGTCATTATGATGCACATATACTCAGAAGCAAATTTTACGCTTTCGTTATTTTTTAATGAACTGGGATTAATGATGGTAGGTTTTGGAGTTGCACTCCTCGTCAATATGTACATGGGTGATTTCCAAAAGCAAATGGACCATTATCGTCTACAAATTGAAGAGTTGTACAGAAAGATATTCTCAGAAATAGCAAAGTATTTGGAAAACGGCGATACGAACTGGGATGGAAAAGAGTTAATCGAGGCGGATCAAATATTAAATAAGGCAAAATCATTGGCATTTATAGATGTTGAAAACCATATTACACGAAAAGAAAACGAATTCTACGTCTATTTTGATATGAGAGAAAGACAGCTTGAAATTATTGAAAGAGTGTTGCCGAAAATTACTACTTTACCAGTAATGGTACAGCAAGCACAATTGGTAGCAGATTTTATGAGGGATTTAAGCCAAAATGTACATTCTGGAAATACAGCTCGTTCATTTAGAGATAAGTTAGAGATTGTAAAAGAAGAATTTGCCGATATGCCATTACCAGAATCACATGAAAAATTTCTTGCAATGGCTTCGTTGTATCAGTTCATTGAGGAAATGGATGAATATTTAGTAATAAAACAATCCTTTAAAGGATTAAATGTAAATAGATAAGGCGATTACATTGATTGTAATCGCTTTTTTCATTAATTAAACATTGCTAGTCCAAATGCAAATGTAGAAATGACCATAATAGCAATCATAATATACACAATTATTTTACGAAAATTTTTATTGCTCATCTTAATCTCGCTCCTTTTTATCATAATAATAGTTTAACAAATCTGAAAAAATTCTCAAGTACGTAGCGCGAATCTTTTAAATTATGTAAAATAAGATAAAGAGGGGTGTTTATATGGAAAAAATCGATCATATAGGAATAGCCGTAAATAATCTAGATGAAAGAATTACATATTATACTGAAACTCTAGGTTTAAAACTATTAAAAATTGAAGAAGTGCCTTCGCAAAATGTTCGTGTTGCATTTATTGATGCTGGAAATGTTCATATTGAACTACTAGAACCGTTAAGTGATGAGGGTGCAATATATAATCATATCCAAAAACGTGGAGAGGGCATTCAGCATATTGCCTTTAAAGTACCTGATATTTATGAAAAAATGTCAGAATTGCGCGAAAAGGGTGTTCGCCTTCTTTCAGAGGAACCAGTTCCTGGTGCTGGAGGCTCCAAAGCAGCATTTTTACATCCAAAAGATTCATTCGGTGTTTTATATGAGTTATATGAAAAAAGTGATAAAGGGGAATAGTTGATATGGATATGTTTGATAAAATTAACGAATTATACGACCGTAAGCGAGAAATCGAACTTGGCGGTGGCGATAAACGTATTGAAAAACAACATCAAAAAGGAAAATTAACTGCTAGAGAACGTATTGATTTGTTGCTTGATGCTGGAACATTCGTAGAAATTAACCCGTTTATTACTCATAGAACAACTGACTTTGGTATGGACAAGCAAAACGGACCTGGAGATGGTGTTGTTACAGGATTCGGAAAAATCAATGGTCGAAATGTTTACCTATTTGCACAAGACTTTACTGTATTCGGTGGGGCATTAGGGGAAATGCATGCGAAGAAGATAGCAGCAGTGATGGATTTAGCCGCAAAAAATGGTACACCTTTTATCGGCATTAATGATTCTGGTGGTGCTCGCATTCAAGAAGGAGTATTATCTTTAGATGGATATGGACAAATCTTCTATCGAAATTCAATTTATTCAGGAGTTATTCCTCAAATCTCTGTTATTATGGGACCATCTGCTGGTGGCGCAGTTTATTCCCCAGCAATTACAGACTTTATCCTAATGGTAGACAAAACATCACAAATGTTTATCACAGGACCAAAAGTAATTGAGACAGTAACAGGTGAGAAAATTTCTTCTGAAGATTTAGGTGGATCAAAGGTTCATAACACTATTAGTGGTAATGCACACTTCCGTGCACCAAATGAAGAAGAATCTATTAAACAAATTCAAAGATTATTAAGTTACCTTCCACAAAATAATAAGGAAAAAACACCAAAGGTTCCCCGTCCGGAAGATGACGATTATCGTCCAGATATTATTGACTATGTGCCAATTGAACCTACTAAACCGTATGATGTTCGTAAAGTTGTAGAGCAAGTAGTCGACGAAGGCTCGTTTATGGAAGTGCATTCTGAATTCGCCAAAAACATCGTCGTTGGGTTTGCTAGAATTGCTGGGGAATCTGTAGGGCTAGTATGTAATCAACCTAAAGCTTTAGCAGGTGGTTTAGATATTGATTCTTCAGATAAAGCAGCTCGTTTCATCCGTACTTGTGATTCATTTAACATTCCGATTATTACGTTTGAAGATGTATCTGGTTTCTTCCCTGGTGTAAAACAAGAACACGGTGGAATTATTCGACATGGAGCAAAAATTTTATATGCTTATTCAGAAGCGACAGTACCGAAAATTACAGTGATTCTACGTAAAGCATACGGTGGGGCATATGTTGCATTAAACTCTAAATCAATCGGTGCGGACTTAGTATTTGCTTGGCCAAATGCTGAGATTGCAGTAATGGGTGCAGCAGGTGCAGCAAACATAATATTTGCTAATGAAATTGCAAATTCACCTGATCCTGAAAGCACACGTGCAGCAAAAATTGAAGAATATAAAGAGAAATTTGCTAATCCTTACGTTGCAGCTTCTCGTGGTATGGTTGATGATGTCATTGATCCTCGTGAAACAAGAATTAAACTAATCCAATCATTAGACATGTTATCAAATAAAGAAGAAACAAGACCTGCGAAAAAACATGGAAATATTCCATTATAAGAAATAAGCAATACAACAATATAAAAAGTGAGAAAAACCAAGAACGCAAATTATGCATTCTTGGTTTTTCCATGATAGGAATTGTTATTTATTTCTGTTCTGGGTTTGGTTTTGTATCTTCGTCTAACACAAATTCCTCTCTAACATCATCTACAATATTTTTTGTTCCATCTTTAAACTCTTTAATCGTTTGTCCAGCAGCACGACCAAGCTGCGGTAATTTTGAAGGACCAAAAATAATTAATGCAATGACTAGTATGATAACTAACCCTGGAACTCCAATAGATTGTAACATTATATACCTCTCCTTTTTTCTGCTACTCGATCTTCATTCTTTTAAAGTTCTATGTTTGTTTTTTTTGAAACAACTAACTGATTTCTAAGAATAGGGATATGGAATTATGATCAATAAGTCGGATTCACTTTCTGATGTTGAATATATTTCCACAACTACTCTTATTAACAAGTATGCTACTACACCTATTCTTCTTAATCATAGTTGCTTAACTATTATTTGAAATGACCTATTAATCATTTAGAAACTTAAGACTTGTTCATGTGGAAATATTGTTTTTATGGAAATACAAGCGTAAAATGATAAGAAAATACAAGTATTAAAGGAGTTTTTATAGTGAATAGTCGCTTAGTAGAGGAATTTTTAGAATTAGTACAAATAGATTCCGAGACAAAACATGAAGAAAAAATTGCACCTGTTATTATTAAAAAGCTAGAAGAAATGGGATTTGACGTATATCAAGATGATGCACATACAAGAAATGGACATGGTGCTGGAAATATTATTGCAACATTAAATGGTTCCCTAGATGTAGAACCAATTTACTTTACAGTTCATATGGATACTGTTGTTCCAGGTATTGGTATTAAACCTCAAATAAAAGAAGATGGTTATATATATTCAGATGGTACAACGATTTTAGGTGCTGACGATAAAGCAGGGATGGCTGCATTATTTGAAATGGCAAAACGCCTAAAAGAACAAAATATTGAGCACGGTACAATACAATTTATCATCACTGCTGGTGAAGAGTCTGGTTTAGTGGGAGCAAAAGAGCTTGAACCTGAAAAAATTATAGCAAAATACGGCTTCGCAGTTGATAGTGATGGTAAAGTAGGTGGAATCGTAACAGGAGCTCCATACCAAGCAAAACTGAATGTCAAAATTCTTGGTAAAACAGCACATGCTGGTGTAGCGCCAGAAAAAGGCATTTCTGCAATTACGTTAGCTTCAAAAGCTATTGCTAAAATGAATTTAGGTAGAATTGACGAAGTAACAACTGCCAACATTGGACGTTTTGAAGGTGGAAAAGCCACAAATATTGTTTGCGATGAAGTCCACATTTTAGCCGAAGCACGTTCTATTGTTGAGGAAAAACTTAATACTCAAGTTCAACATATGAAAGAAACATTTGAAACCGTTGCCGAACAAAATGGTGGTAGAGCAGAAGTTGAAGTTAAATTAATGTATCCAGGTTTTTCTGTAACAGAAGAGGATAAAGTAGTGCAAATTGCAATGGCTGCTGTAAATAATATTGGTAGACAACCGAATCTAGGTGTTTCGGGTGGCGGTAGTGATGCTAATGTTATTTCTGGATTTGGAATTCCTACTGTAAACTTGTCTGTTGGATATGAAGAAATCCATACAACGAATGAACGCATGCCAATTGAGGAATTAGAAAAACTAGCAGATTTACTAGTTGAAATAGTAAAATGTTCTGCTAAATAAATAGAGGTGGCTACAAAATGTCATTTGAACAATCAATCGTTTTTCGTTCTAGAACGGAAGAATACGCAGTTCCAGTAGATCAGGTAGTTTCCATTGAAAAAATAGAACGAATTACACCTGTACCACACTTACCTAACTATTTATTAGGATTTACTCGTGTTCGCGGAGAACTAATTCCAGTATTAGATTTTGGAATCATTTTATATAATACGCCGAGTTCTAAAGACACTTCCAAAATGGTCGTACTAAACACAAATGTTGTAAACTATGGTCTTGTTGTCGATGAAGCAAAGGAAATCCTACACTTTAATGACAATGAATTGGCTCAAGTCGGGTTAGTGAATTATGCTAAAACACAATATTTTACGGCAATTGCGAACTTAGAAAATCGAATGATTACTTGCGTAGAACCGAATATATTAGTGAATTCATTGGAAGGTATTCGTGAAATATTAGAGTATTTAAGAAGCTTGCTAGAAAATGAAAACGAAATAAATGCATAAGTAAACGGCTAGAATTTACCATTATTCATTGGTGAATTCTGGCTTTTCTTTTATAATTGAAATAGTAGCGAATTAGAATATGAGGTGATAATCTTGACAAACCCTTACAGACCGGTAATAGAGTTATCTAAAACGAGATTGGAAAAGGTTTTAGACTTCATTGGTTGCGGAATTTTTCTTTTATCATTGATTTATACTGTATTCAATTGGACACTTCTCCCCGATCAAATTCCAGGGCATTTTAATGGAGTAGGCGAGGTAGATCGTTGGGGATCAAAATACGAGATTATCATATTGCCAATTATTGGGCTGTTTATTTTTGTATTAATGTCTTTATTAGAAAAGGCGCCTCATATGCATAATTATCCTAAACGGATTAATGAATTCAATGTGCAACAATTCTATTTAAATAGTAGGATTACATTAAACATGACAAAAAATAGTTGCCTAGTTATTTTTGCCGTTTTAATTGTACAAATTGTGCGAGTGGCAAAGGGAGAAATCCAATCTCTTGGAGGATGGTTTCTGCCAGTGTTTCTTTTATTAATATTTATTCCAATGATCGTTGGTATATATAGAAGTTCCAAAATAAAATAATTCATTTTAATAAATAGCGTTGGTGTCTTTCTTTAGGAGTGATAGTACTTGAAAAATTGGCTAGTAGTATTTTTAGGTGGTTCAACGGGAGCAACATTACGATTCTTTGTACAGTCGCTTTCAAATACGTCTATCATGTTATGGTTTGTGAATATACTTGGAAGCTTTTTATTAGGTTGTTTAAACGGTATTTTCATCAAAAGGAATCATGAATCTTTAAAATTATTTTTAACAACTGGAATGCTTGGAGCGTTTACTACCTTCTCAACCTTTTCACAGAGCTGGTTTATGTTAATAAAAGAGAATTTTGTTTTAGGAATTATTTATGGAATAAGTATGACCATTTGCTGTTATATATCTGCATTTATTGGTTATCGATTGTTGAAGGGTGAACGATTATGGAATGGCTCATGATTGCTATTGGTGGTGGCATTGGTGCAACAGTGAGATATGCTGTTATTAAATTAATCACTAAACTTCTTTACCCTTCTTATTACGCTACTGCATGCGTTAATATAGTTGGCTCTTTTTTACTTGGATTAGTAATACAAAACTTGCATACTGAAATCCTTCTATTATTCTTTGCAATAGGGATATTAGGTGCCTTCACAACCTTTTCGACCTTTGCCTTTGATCTTGTACTTCTGTCGAATGAAGGACAGAAAAGAAAGTCAATCATTTATTTAACAGTTAATTTGGTTGGGGGAATCCTTTTATTTGCAATCGGTTATTATATCTAAATGACATATTAATGGCATACCCTATTGAGATATTGCAAGAACAATTGAGCTGTTAGCAAAAAAAGTAGCACCAAAAATAAGTAAAGAATTAAATAAAATTGACAAAAAGGGAGCGTTCAAATTAATTTGAATCGCTCCTTACTCTTGTAATAAAAATAATCTATATAAAATCCATGTAAATTATCCATTTCTTTGTTAATATTGGTAATGTATTATTAAATTATAGTACTCAATATTAATAAATGTAATGTAAGAGGTAATAAATGTGGAAAATCCCGTAAGAACACAATTGTTTGAACAAATCGATGAACAATATAAAAAATTTCAAGCAAATATTATACCAAATGAAACAAATATACTAGGCGTTCGTCTTCCTATCTTAAGAAAAATGGCAAAAGAAATTGCAAAAAGTGACTGGAAAGAATTCGTCATGAATACTAGTGAGGATTATTTTGAAGAAGTGATGTTAAAAGGCATAGTCATTGGCTATGCAAAAATGGAAATGGATGAAAGACTTAAATGGATAGAATGGTTTGTTCCTAAAATTTCAAATTGGTCTATTTGTGATAGTTTTTGTTCAAGCTTAAAAATTGCCGATAAAGACAAGAAAAAAGTATGGGATTTTGTTATGCCATACTTAAATTCAAGTAATGAGTATGAAGTGCGATTTGGAATTGTAATGTTATTAAACTTTTTTGTAGAAAAAGAGTATGTGGTAATGGTACTTCGATTATTTAATAGTATCAAACACGAAGGTTATTACTCAAAGATGGCGGTTTCGTGGGCAATATCAGTTTGTTTTATCCACTTTCCATGTAAAACAATGAAATTTCTTAACGACAATGATCTAGATGAATTTACGTATAATAAAGCATTACAAAAAATAATTGAATCAAATCGAGTTGACCAAGAGACAAAAAATGCTATTCGTAAAATGAAACGCAAATCTGGTTAATTCTTATTTCTTATAGGAGATTCCCTCAAGTTGGAGCAATCTTTCCTTTACAGGTAAACCGCCACTGTACCCCGTAAGTGAACCGTCTTTACCAAGAACGCGATGACAAGGGATGATAATTGCAATTGGATTGGCACCAATTGCAGTCCCAACAGCTCGAACTGCTTTTGGATTTCCAACTTTCTTTGCAATATCCGAATAGCATACTGTTTTTCCATAAGGAATTGTACATAATGTGTTCCATACATCAATTTGAAAAGAAGTCCCTCTTAAATCAAAAGTTTGAGTGAATTCATTTTTGTCTCCGTCAATATACTTCATTAATTCATTAGCAAAAGGGTCAAGTTTTTCTTTGCTTTCAGTTAGTATTACTCGGCTCATTTTCTTATTAACCCACTTTTCTAACTCTTCAATTGGTTCGTTTTGCGATCCTACATAACATAATCCATTTTCCGTTGCTGCAATAACCATAGACCATTCTTTATAATTAAATAATGTAAAATAAACTGTTTCAATTTTTGACAAGGTATTTACCTCCATTTTCTCAATCTTAACACGATTTGATGTAATTCTAACATTAAATTCTTAACTTCAAAATTGGGTAAAATAAATTTGATATAATTTATTGATGATCGTTCTGTTCAATTTGAACAAGTGCGATTATTATTTCATAACATAACGTCAATTTATTGAATTTATTGTACATACAAGGGAATTATGTTAATAGTTTTATGTATTTTACTAGTCAGGAGATCTTAAAGTGAAAGAAAATAACAAAACACCGTCAATTTTTAGACAAGCAATTAGCGTCAATAAAAAGCCATTTCCATGGTTGAAGGCCTTTTTAGCCGGACTTGCAGCTGGACTTCCAATTATACTATTTAGTTTACTTTTTGGAAGATTTGACTACGGACTAATTGCCGGGTTAGGTGGATTTACTTTTCTTTATGTATTTCCAATTCCTTATGCACAATTAGCGAAGAAGCTAATTTGGGTAGTATTGTCCATTACGACTTGTGTATTTCTAGGTACTGTTCTAGCTCCTTATCCAATAACAACAGCGATTTTGATGGGGTTAATAGGGGCTATTGCCATATTTATATTTGGTGCATTTCGACTTATTGGACCATCAGCACTATTTTTTGTCCTGGTCTTTGCGATGACATCTGGTATGCCTATTGAACCTGAGGAAGCTTTTGTTAGAGCTGGATTAGCTTTTTCGGGAGGGGTATTATCGTTTATCATAGCGATGAGTGGTTGGTTTTTTAACCCTTATGGACCAGAAAAAAATATGGTCAAAAGAACATATCTTGCGCTAGCTAATTTTGTTGAGTCCATTGGAACTGGACATGAAAATAATCAACAACAGCAAATGATTACCACCTTAAAAGAAGCAAGTCAGATTCTTACATCAGGTTATATATCGTGGAGAAGAACAGATTTTTTCAATCATCTATATGTTTTAAACAATTATGCAAATAAAATATTTTTATTCGTTGTAGAAAATTTCCAAGATCATAAGGAACAACTACCTAAGGCAATTAGTGAATCGTTAAAAACGATTGCTCAACTTATTGACTCAAATAACATTCAAGATGCTGCAACAGAAGTATTATCACATCCAGAAACGATGGATGAAAAAGTTGCATTATTGTTCATGGAGATTAACGACGCAAAAAAAAGTTTAACGGATTCAAGTGTAAATCTTAAGGACCAAATAAACATTACAACACCTTCTGCAACAAAAATCATCCTCGGTGCTTTAGATAAAAACTCAATCATTTTAATAAACGCCTTACGATTCGGATTGTTTACAACTTTAGCAGCCATTATTGCTTATGAATTTGAATTTAATCGTTCATTTTGGGTGCCATTATCATGTGTTGCTGTTATGGCAGGTTCTACAGTTGTAGCTACATTTCATCGGGCAATACAGCGAAGTATTGGAACAATTTTTGGCATTCTTATTGCTAGTTTAATTTTAACTTTGCATCCAACTGGTTTTGTTGTAGCTATATTTGTTTTCATCTTAACTTTTATTACGGAATTATTTATTGTAAAAAATTATGGTTTAGCTGCTTTATTTTTCACACCCAATGCGCTCATTATGGCCGAAAGTGGCAATCCAGGGGAATACAGCTTCTTATTTTTTGCTTCAGCTAGATTAATCGACGTGGCAATTGGGATTGCAATAGGGCTAATTGGCGTTTGGTTTGTTGGTAGAAAATCAGCATCAAGTAGATTACCACACTTAATTTCAAAAACGATTCGTAGCCAGGCGCAGGTATTCTATGTATTATTTTCAAATCAAGAATTTCATCCGAACGAAGGGAAAAATATTGAATTCAATAAAATGGAAACGAATATTTCAAATTTGAAAACGGTCTATGATACTGCAATTGGAGAAATTCCTAGAGATGATCGAGCACTTGGATATTATTGGCCAATTATCTATACAATTGAAGAGCTAGGCTTTTTGTTAGACCAATGTCTAAGATTAAAATCAAGAGTCAATTTAGATGATCAAAAGCTTGCTCAATATTTATATGTATTTGAAATGTTGGCAAATGCAGTAGATCGAAGAATTAGTGTCACTATGAAAAACATTCCTGAAATTACAGGGTTTCAGAGTATACAAGAGGCAATTGATGAATTGCAAAAATATTTACAACAAAAAATTTAGTTAGAAAAACCTCGTGATATTCACGGGGTTTCTTATGTTTTAATGCCTAAAAACCAAACAATTTCGTCCTTCCAATACTTACTTCTTTAATAGTGAATAATCGTGATTCGTAATGGTGAAAGTATAAATGGAGTGTGATGCTAATTAATCGTGTTCTTAAGACTGATTTTAAATATTAACTCATATTTATATCGCTTATTAAACAGTAGATAATGAAATATTAGCGGAACATGTCGGTTTAAGGTTGATTGAAAAAACAAGTAAAAGTAATATATCAAACAAAAGATGGAGGAAAAGAAATGTTAAAAATCGGTATCATATTAGGGAGTACTCGTGAAGGTCGTGTAAGTCCACAAGTTGGTGAATGGGTGAAAGGTATTGCCGATGGTCGCGGTGACGCTTCTTATGAAATTATCGATATCGCGAATTTCAAACTACCATTTTTAGGTGAACCAGGTGGGGATACATCCGGCGTAGCAGCATGGTCTCAACAAGTAGCTAGTTGTGATGGATTTGTATTCATCGTTTCAGAATACAACCATAGTATTTCTGGAGCATTAAAGAATGCATTAGATTTCCTACGTGAGGAATGGAATAATAAAGCAGCTGGTATCGTTAGTTATGGATCTGTTGGTGGAGCTCGTGCAGCTGAGCATTTAAGAGGTATTCTTGGTGAATTGTTAGTTGCGGATGTTCGTGTACATCCTGCATTATCTTTATTTACAGATTTCGAAAACGGAAATGTATTTAAACCAAAAGATATCCAAACACAATCTGTAAATGATATGCTTGACCAATTGATATCTTGGAGCACAGCTTTAAAAACAATTCGTTAAAAAAATTATTCTGATGAGACTTAGCAGGTAATGAAATATGCCTGGTAAGTCTTTTTTCTATATTAACAATCTCTTGAATACATTAAGAATATTAATACTATATTAAATTTGTAGTCATTATTTTCCTATGCAACGGAAATCATGTAAAATAACAATAGTGAAGATTGATACAAGGAGTATGTTAAATGACAGAAAAAAAGACTTCAGCAAAAAAAGAGTTGTTCTCTTGGGTATTTGCGATTATATTTGGCGTTATCGTTGCCTTCGTTTGTCGAGAATATATTTTTTCACCTGTAGTTGTTAAAGGTGCCTCAATGATTCCAACGTATGAAGATAAGGATGTCATTATTGTAAGTAAAATGAGTAATATTGATCGCTTTGACCAAGTAGTATTTAAAGCACCATATGAAGACGAGTTTTATATTAAACGAGTTATTGGGTTACCAGGCGATACGATTGAGATGAAAGATGATGTATTGATTGTTAATGGAAAAAAATACGATGAGCCATATGTAAATCGAGCAGGGGAAAACCCGTTACAAAATAGAATTACAGAAAACTTCACACTTGAAGAACTGACGGGTGAGAAAACTGTACCAGAGGGATTTATATTCGTTCTAGGTGATAATCGTTTAAAGAGTGCTGATAGTCGTCATTATGGGTTAATTCCAATTGACTCTATTTTAGGAGAATCTAAATTACGAATTTTTCCTTTTCAAAATATAAAATTGTTCTGATAAAGAGGTCGCTATATTTGTTTTGAAAATGAATACCTATGGGGATTTAGAAAATCCAGTCATCCTATTCCTTCATGGTGGTGGAGTAGGATGGCAGATGTTCGATAATTTTAGCATTACCAGTGTCAGAATTTAATAGAATTGTAGGCTCTTATTATTTTTACTATTTGGAGTCTTTTCTTTTAGATAAGTATTGACTTATTAAAATATTATTTGTGCTCAATTAATTCTTATTATCCTTATATCAATGTACTTAAATGCCAACAAACAAAGTAAAAATAGAGGCGATTAATAATGATAAATATTGAACAAATGTCAGTGTTACGAAATAAAAAATATATCCTAAAAGATATTACATGGACGGTTCAGAAGGGGGAACATTGGTCCATTATCGGGTTAAATGGATCAGGTAAAACTACTTTACTGAATGTAATTAATGGGTATGTGTATCCTTATAAAGGTACTGTCAACATTCTTGGTAACCAGTTTGGAAAAACGAACCTACAAGAATTACGTAAAGAAATTGGACTAGTTAGTTCATCGATCAAACATGAATTTCAAAAAAATGAAAGTGTGTTAGCTGTTGTACTGAGTGGAAAATATGCATCCATCGGTTTATATGAAGCGGTAGAAAAGATAGATGTTGAGAAAGCTCAAAACTATTTAGCATTAATGAATTGTTTACACTTACAAGATGAGGATTATGGCGTTCTATCACAGGGTGAAAAACAAAGAGTATTAATCGCTCGAGCTTTAATGGCACAACCTAAAATTTTAATATTGGATGAGCCTTGTAATGGACTAGATCTCATTGTAAGAGAAGAGTTATTGCAATTTATCGAAAAAGTTGCTGATCAAGAAGAGGGACCGACTTTAATCTATGTAACCCACCATATTGAAGAAGTGTTACCATGTTTTACGCATTCTCTTCTATTAAAAAATGGGGAAGTGTTCGCAAAAGGTGAATCAAAAAATTTGTTAAATGAAGATACATTAACCACATTCTTTGAACGACCAATTTCAGTTCAAAATGAGCAGAACCGTACATGGTTAGCGCTAAGATAATTGTGACGTCGGAGATGGTGTCATCTTGAAGTAGCCAACATAAAAGGTTATCTATAAGTATAAAGGGGTTGTCTTGAAAGTTTTACTTCCAGGACAACCCCACTTTTGTATTTTCGTTCATATTTTTATTCATACAACATAAGATTAAAACTGACTTACATTTTAAATCAGTAATTTAATTATCCATTTATTAGTTGCTTTGAAAAATTAGTGTCCACTGTTAATTCACGGCCTTTTAATTCTTTACGAATCTCGTTTGTCCATACACCATCTTCAAGTAAATTAGCAATCTCGATTAATGTTTCAATATCTTGAAACGAATATTTACGCAGGCCAGTCTTAGAACGTTCAGGAAAGATTAACTTGCGAGATTCATAATAACGTATTTGTCTTTCAGACAAACCAGTTAGTTCGCATACCACTCCTATTGAAATAACCTTCTTATATTTAAAAGAATTATCAGTTAATGGCATCTCTAAACCCCTGCTTTCTTCTATCAGAAGTAATTAATATTCTATATATTACCAATTTAATGATTAAATTTCAACGAGAATTATGTCGAATATGTTAGAAAACTTTACGCAAGTTTCCGTATGTTATGACATATTTCTACAAATATTGGGTTGATGAAAAGAATTAATGTTATCAATTACACATATTAATAAAAAGTGTGTAAGAACATCTGACAACCTTAATGTGATTTGAAACTGTAATCACTATACTAAGAAAGAACTAGTTCAAAACTAGTTAAATACAAATAGAAATAAGGGGGTTTACTATGAAGTTTAAAAAATCAATTGGATTACTTCTCTCAAGTGTTTTAACAGTTGGTATTTTGGCTGCATGCTCTTCAGGCTCACCATCCAATTCTTCTGAAGGTACAGAGACAAGTAGCGGTAAAACAGTTATAAAAATTGCTACACAATCACCTTTATCAGGTGGTTCTTCAGTAATTGGGGATGCCATTAAATCTGGAGCACAAATGAAATTAGAAGAAGAAAAAGCAAAATTTGAAGAATTGGGCTTTATCCTTCAATTAGAGCCTTATGACGATCAAGGTGACCCTAAAAAAGGTGTTTCAAATGCTAACTTAATTGGGGCAGATGAAGCAATCTATGGTGTTATTGGACACTATAACTCTGGTGTTGCTATTCCATCATCAGAGGTTTATGAAAAATATAATATCGTAATGGTATCACCAGCAAATACTGCTGTAGAAGTAACTGAGCGAGGCTTAAAAACTGTAAACCGTATAGTAGCTCGCGATGATTTACAAGGACCAGCAGGTGCTGCATATGCTGTTAAAGATTTAGGTGCTAAGAAAATCTTTGTTATTAATGACAAAACTGCATATGGTGTTGGTATTTCAGATACATTTACAAAAGCTGCAAAAGAATTAGGCGCAGAAATTGTTGGTGAAGGTTCTGTAACAATTGGTGAGAAAGACTTTAACGGTGTAATTAACCAAATTACTACAGCATCACCTGATTTAGTTTACTTCGGCGGTTTATATTCTGAAGGTGGAATCTTGATCAAACAAGCTCGCGATAAAGGGATTACTGTTCCGTTCATGGGTGGAGACGGTATGGATTCTTCTGGTTTAGTTGACATTGCTGGTGAATCAGTTAAAAACACATATATCACATCAATCGCAGGTGATAGTAATGCAACTGAAGCAGGTAGAAAGTTCGTAGCAGATTACAAAGCAAAATTCAATAAAGATCCTGAGTCATTCTCTGTATATGGTTATGATTCTATGGGTGTATTCTTAAAAGGTTTAGAAGAAGCGATTAATGCAAATGGAGGAAAACTTCCTTCTAAAGCTGATGTAGCTGCCGCGGTTCGTGCAGTAAAAGATTATGAAGGTGCATTGACAACTGTAACATTTGACGACAAAGGTGATAACGTAAATTCAAAAGTATTCATCTATGCGTTTGAAGAAGCTGCATATCCTCCAGCTCAAGTTGGTGAAGTAGGTCAATAATCGTTAATTTATATGGCAAAAGTGTTGGGATTTATTCTCTCAACACTTTTTCTATAAATAGATTTAAATAGAACAATTTACAATTAGTACCCGAACTTAAAATAAATAATTGGACAAATATATAGCTCTTTAATATTACGCAACATGGAAAAGTTGGATTTAGGAGGGTTAGGGATGCTTCAGGATATGTTAATCAGTTTACCTCAGGTTTTAATTGATGGACTTACTTTGGGTGCTGTGTATGCAGTTGTAGCGCTTGGTTACACGATGGTATATGGAATCTTGCAACTTATTAACTTTGCGCATGGTGAAATCTTTATGACTGGTGCATTTATTGGGACGAGCTTATTTATCATGATATTGGGTATGAGTTGGTCAGCAGCGATTCCGCAATTACTTTTATTTATTTTTGTCATTCTTATAACAGCTTTGTTTACAGGATTGATTGGGGTGGGGATGGAAAGAGTAGCGTACCGCCCATTAAGAAATGCACCAAGATTAATACCGCTTATTACAGCAATTGGTATTTCATTTATATTACAAGATGTTATTCGTTTTATTGCAGAACTTACAACTGGTCGATATATTCTTACAGGTCCGTCGTTATTTTCGAGTCAAATTACAATTGGATTTTCCCAAGTTTCAAGTTGGTTTAATGATGCAAGCTTTAAGACATCATTCCTTATTGTTTTAATTACTGCAATTATCTTAATGGTTGCTTTAGATTACTTTGTTAATCGAACAAAGTGGGGTACAGCAATTCGTGCAGTTTCATTAGACCGTGAAACCGCATCTTTAATGTCGATTAATGTCAATAAAG
>DATMFE010000123.1:0-9069 GCA_035556295.1 Ureibacillus sp. | reverse complement strand
AAACACGATGGACCGCAGGACAGCGCCCGCGATCTTGAATCCGTATGATGCTCATGCTGTTGAAGAGGCGGTTCGTCTAAAGAATAGGTATGGAGGAATCGTATCTGTTGTAACAATGGGGCCGCCTCCAGCGGTTACCGCCATTAAAAAGTGTATTGAGATAGGCGCCGATGAGGGTTATTTAATCACGGACCGCCGGTTTGCAGGTGCGGATACATTGGCAACGAGCTATGCCGTAACAAAGGCGATTGAAAAAATTGCAAAAACGAAACCCGTTGATTTAATCATTTGCGGGAAAATGTCCATTGATGGAGATACCGGGCAAGTCGGACCCGGAATTGCTCGACGTCTCGATATTCCACCCCTTACGTCTGTGAATAAAGTAGAGGAAGTCAATCAAGAGGAAGGATATGCTATTGTTCATCGCAAGTTTGAGGAAGGATATGAAGTCGTAAGGTCCACATTGCCTTGTCTGTTTTCTGTTGAAAAAACAATTAATGAAGTGCCGTATTCTCCGCTTCCAAACATGCTGAAAGCAGCCAGATATAATCCTCACATCTGGTCTGTCGATGACCTGGAAGAGGTAGATATAAAACAGCTTGGATTGAAGGGATCTCCAACGATTGTCTCCAAAGTATGGGCTCCGCAGAAACCGGCAGGGGGCACGTTCCTTGAAGGTAGCCCATCAACACAAGTTGAGCAATTGCTCTCTGTCCTGCTAGAAAAGAAAGAGTTGTTTGAAACAAAGGAGGGAGTGTAATTGGATTTCAAAGATTACAAAGGTGTTTGGGTTTTTATTGAACAAAAGGATGGTGTAGTTGCTTCCGTATCCCTAGAACTACTGGGTGCCGGTAGGAAGTTGGCAGACAAACGGGGAGTGGAATCGGCTGGTATTCTAATCGGAGAAAATGTTAAACAATTAACAAAGACCGTTTTTGAATATGGAGCAGATACTGTGTATGTATATGATCAACCCATCTTTAAACATTACCGGACTGAAACCTACATGAAGGCGCTTCTGGAGTGCGCTGATAAATATAAACCAGAAATTATCCTCTATGGTGCCACCTCAACAGGAAAAGACCTGGCAAGCGCTGTAGCCACCGATCTTCCGACAGGTTTGACAGCGGATACGACGGAACTAGATGTTGAAGAGGAAACGGGATTACTATTGGCGAGCAGACCGGCTTTTGGCGGAAATATTATGGCGACCATTTTATGTAAAAAATACCGGCCGCAAATGGCGACAGTACGTGCCAAAGTCATGAAGGCGCTGGACCCAGAGCCAGGGAGAACCGGCAAGGTGGTTGAAGAAACAATACCCCTAAAGGAAGAAGATATTCGGACAAAGGTCTTGGAAATTGTAAAGGAAACAGTAAAGAAAGTTCGAATCGACGAAGCGGACATTATTGTTGCAGGTGGGAAAGGATTAGGGAGCTTCGAAGGATTTCAGATCATCCACCAATTGGCTGAAACGCTTGGAGGAGCGGTTGGTGCAAGCAGAGATGTAGTAGAAGCGGGTTGGATCGACCATGCTCATCAAGTGGGGCAAACCGGTGTAACGGTCACGCCAAAAATATATTTTGCAATTGGAATCTCCGGAGCAATTCAACATATTGTGGGAATGAAAAACTCCGGGTTAATTATTGCCATAAATAAGGATAAAGAGGCTCCCATTTTTCAGAATTGCCATTATGGAATTGTTGGCGATGCCTTTGAAATCGTTCCTATCCTAATCGAACAGTTTAAAAAGGCTTTATCCAGGGAAAAAGTAAGCCAAACTAGAGAAGCTTAAACTTGACGGTGGGGCAGCCTCGTTTGCTTCGTTGGGAAACCAATGAAGCAAACGAGGCTTTTTTAGAAGAATGATAGTATCTGATTCCCAGATATTGTTGGAAAAATAAGCAAATTGTTTTATCATTAAACTCATAAATATTTTAAGTTGAGGAAAGAAAGGTAAGGGTCTAAATGCAGATTAGAGAAATCACAGAAAATGAATACTTTGAAGCAATGAAACTATCAATGTATGCTTTTCAATATAAGGTCCCGGAAGTTGATATACCTGCTAGAAAAGAATCATTGAAAAATCATAATATTTTAGGAATATGGGATGATGACAACATTCTGGCTGCCAAACTGCATATTATTCCACTCATCATTTTCATGAAGGATGCCGAATGGAAAATGGGTGGAATCGCTGGAGTTGCTACATACCCAGAGTTTAGACGAAAAGGTTATGTAAACGCACTCATTATTGAGTCTTTAAAACAAATGCGAAACAATAATCAGATTGTATCGCTTTTACACCCATTTGATATATCATTTTATCGGAAATATGGATGGGAGGTATTAAGTGAACAGAAGAAAATAACGTTTGAAAAAGTAAACCTTAAGTTCCTTGAAACACAGCCAGGTTTTATAAAGAGATATTCCAAGGAGTCCCATAATGAGGAGATAGAAAAGATTTACCAGCAATATTGCACGCAGCATACCGGAATGCTAAAACGCGATACAAATTGGTGGAAACAACATGTATATAATGAAGATTCGCAGCTTGCTGTCTATTACCATTCCTGGAACGAGGCAAGGGGCTATCTTCTGTACCAAGTGAAGGATAGAAAAATGGAAGTGGAGGAGCTGGTTGCTCTTGACCACCATGCGAGAAAAGGACTATGGAATTTTATATGCCAGCATGACTCCATGGTTGAAACAGTAACTATTAATCTTGCGAGTCACGATCCATTTCCTTATTTTCTGCCGCAGCCAAAGGTGAAAATGGAGTTAGCGCCCTATTTTATGGCAAGAATTGTCGATGCTGAAGAATGTTTACGGAAATTTCCGTTTCAAGAAGAAAATGAGCCTCTATTCCTCCATCTTGAAGATACACATGCACCTTGGAATAATGGGAGCTATCTGCTTGGAAAAGGAGAAATCAGGGTGTTTAAAGAAAAAACGGGAGGTCAGTGTGTTCATCCTCCTAAAAAAGGGATTCAATTAAATATTAATTCCCTTTCAGCGATTCTATTCGGATACAAGAGACCGATGGAACTTTTTGAAATGGGATATTTGAAAGGTTCCAAGAATGAGATCGATCTTCTCGAAAAAATGATCCCATCGATGAAATCGTCATTTTTTGATTTCTTTTAATATTATTGTAGTATCTATTCGTAGAATAGTACTATTATTACATTTTTTTCCTTCAGAGGCTGATCCATAACGACCCATTAAAAATTGGCTACTTTTCTCTTACAATTAATTAAAGTGGAGCTTGCTCTTTTCTATGGGAAATTAATAACCCCATCCTCACAAGAGAATGGGGTTACTAATCTTCTTTCCTGGTAAATTATCATTTAAATACAGAAAATTTATATAGCAAGGCAGGGGTTATTATAAAAGATCACTTCTGTTAAAATTGAATATCCGTGCATTTTGCTTAATGCATCTCTCGCTTCTTTTTCGGTATCAAATTCAAATATTTTTATACTTTTTTCTGTATACCTTGTGATCACCCACATTTAAAATTCCCCCGTTTTTTTTCTGAATTTTATGACTAGCACACTGAAATTAGGAAGTTACCTATGCCTCTATAGCTAAATCTGAAAGTTGATAATTGTCCTTTGTAAAAACGGAACCTTCTAGTATTGTTCTAGCTGTACGCACTACCTTTATTGAATTTATATGGCCTGCAAGCAAATCTACTTTTGTTTCCATAATTCCAGCAGGGTGTGCTAATCTAAGGATTTCGTGGTTGATTGTCACGATTTCCGACAAAATGGTATCCTTCAGGAAAGCACCGGCAGTTGTACAAATGGCACCTGTAATAGCAAGCGCTTGATGCGGCTTTTGCATTGACATCATTCTTATTGCCAAATCCATTTCTGACGCATTTCTCTTAATTCCAGTCACATCAATAAAATCCATTGGAGGGGCAATGAGGGTCATTTTTGGCACAGCTGGAGACTTTTTAGTTGCTTCTTCTTTTTTCGAAAAGTGGCACATTTCAGCTGCTAGAGATCTAATTTCTTCTAATTCCTTTAATTTTTCTGGAGTATACTCATGAGGCAATTCGTTTCCTTTTAGCCCCACATCTTCTGCTCTGACAAAAACAAGGGGATTGGCAACATCAATAATGGAAATAGGAATGGTACTACTTTTTGTTTGAATCCAGTCTACAGGTTTTCCGGTGGGAAAGAGCTTCCCAGTTACAGCCCCCTCAGAACGGGTAAAGGAAAGGTAAATAGGGGAACCAGTTCCTGGAACACCAGGGATTGAACATTTTCCTTCAGTTTTCACTTTCCCATTTTTAACTTCAACTTCTGCTATAATTAATTTTTTTGTATTAGTATTTAGAATTCTTACTATCGTAACAGGTTCTATGGCATGTACAAGACCTTGTTCAATCGCATAGGGCCCTACTGCAGAAGAAATATTGCCGCAATTTCCTTTAAAATCAACTAATTGATCTTCAATGCTAATTTGTGCAAATGTATATTCGATGTCAACTCCTTCTATATTAGACTTTTTAATAATAGCTGCTTTACTAGTTAAGGAATTTGCGCCGCCCAGCCCGTCAATTTGTCTTTGATCAGGACTGCCCATAATATCAAGGAGAAAATCCTCCCAAACTGCACGATTTTCAGGCATGTTTTCGTAATTCAAGAAGACTCCTTTACTTGTTCCTCCTCGCATAATAACAACCGGAACTTTCATATTCCATACCCCTTTATTTTAATTATTTGAAAAATCGTTTTTCTTATGAAAACATCGTATGATAAACTAAATCATAAGTAAAATAGATAATTTTATGAAAAAATATAAAAAAAAACTTATAATATAAAAAGGAATTGGGGATTCATATGGATGAGAAAGATTGGGTTGCAATTAAAGTTTTGTATGAAGAAAAAAATATTAGTCGGGCATCGGAACGTTTATTTATATCACAGCCTGCTTTAACATACCGATTAAAGAATTTAGAAAAAGAACTGGGGACTGAATTGTTTTACAAGATAAAAGGGGGAACCGAATTTACTTCTGAAGGTGTTTATTTAGCTGAATATGCTGAAGAAATGATAAAAAAACTTCAGCAGACAAAAGATTATATGCTAAATATGCGGGAGGAAGTAAGAGGAACATTAAGGATAGGAGTATCAAGTAACTTTGCTCAATATAAACTTCCCAAACTATTAAAGAAGTTCTCTATTGAGTATCCTAACGTACAGTTTAGTGTGCATACAGGCTGGAGTACCGGTATTATGAACTTGCTTAATTCATCAAGTGTTCAAGTGGGAATACTGCGTGGTAATTATGATTGGTACGGAGTCAAAACAATACTGCATGAGGAAAGGCTTTACCTTATATCCAAACATGAAATTGACATCAATAAATTGCCTGAACTCCCTTTTATTCATTATCAAACAGATAGTTCCCTAAAAAATCTTATCAATGGCTGGTGGCACGATCGATTTTCTGAACCACCGGCGGTAACAATGGAAATAGACAGACAGGAAACGTGCAAGGAAATGGTTAAAAATGATTTAGGGATTGCCATATTGCCTGAAATTTGTTTACAACCCTCTGATAATTTATATACATATGGATTGTCTTACAAAAATGATACACCCGTATTAAGAAGTACATGTTTAATGTATAACAAGGAAGCATTACAACTATCAACTGTAAAAACCTTTGTTGATTTCTTAAACCAAAATTCTAATTTATAATTAAATAGATCTGTAGGGACAAAGAATTATTGCTTTACTTCTTTGTCTTTATTTGATTAATACACTACCTATGAAAGTTATTTATACATAGTGTCCAAGTTGATTATAAGTTTTTTTTTAGTAATACATAAAAAAATATATATTTTACTTATTATACTCATTGAAATATTCTAAAAATATAGTTTTCAGAGATTAATAGAAGTTGAAATAATTTCTTTTTTATCTCTTTGTATGTAAGCGATTACTAATTTAGGGGGGATTTATATTATTACGTTTTTAGGAATTTCAATGGTTGTCGTTTTTACCTACTTGATTATGGCTAAACGATTATCTCCTGTTACTGCTCTTGTAGTTGTTCCGATTGGCTTTGCATTAGTTGGAGGCTTTGGTTCAAAGCTTGGAGATATGATGCAGGAAGGATTAAAGGTTGTTGCGCCTTCAGCAGCTCTATTATTATTTGCAATTCTATTTTTCGGTATTTTAATTGACGCTGGATTGTTCGATCCGCTAATTAAACAAATGTTGAGATTGGTAAAAGGGGATCCAGTAAAAATCGCAATAGGAACTGCAATCATTGCCATGACAGTTGCACTTGATGGAGACGGTACAACAACACACATGATTACAATTTCTGCATTGCTGCCGCTTTATTTACGATTAGGCATGAATCCACTTGTTCTTGGGACTATTTCTATGCTTTCTGTCAGTATTATGAGCGGCATGACTCCTTGGGGAGGTCCAGCTACAAGAGCAATTGCCTCTTTGGGCCTTGATGCCAATGAATTTTTTATTCCACTCTTGCCTACATTATTTGCAGGAATGGGAAGTATCTTGTTTACAGCATATTTCCTTGGTAGAAAAGAACGAAAAAAGATTGGAATAATTAGTGTGGAGTTTCCTTCTAGAACCATTTCTGCCATTCCTGAAGCAGCGATAGCTTTGGAAATGACTGAGAATTTTAAGCGCCCTAAGTTGATATGGATTAATCTTCTGTTAACGCTAGTGGTCATGGTCGTTTTGGTAATGGGAATATTGCCAGCACCAGTGTTATTTTTAATAGGGTTTGTTCTTGCTTCTACGATTAATTACCCTAATTTGAAGCAACAAAAAGAGCGTATCATTTCACATGCAGGTAATGCTCTAACAGTTGTTACTCTCGTTTTTGCAGCAGGGATATTTACAGGTATTTTTTCTGGAACAAAAATGGTAGATGCAATCGCCCATTCACTAGTTTCTATAATACCAGCTTCTGTTGGATCTTACTTCCCTGTAGTGGTGGCGTTGACAAGTATGCCGTTTACATTCGTTTTGTCGAATGACGCTTATTACTTTGGTGTTTTGCCAATTTTGGCAGAAGCGGCATCTGCATATGGCGTTGATCCTTTGGAAGTAGCCAGAGCTTCCGTTTTAGGTCAGCCTGTCCACTTTTTAAGTCCTTTGGTCGCATCTACACTGTTATTAATAGGAATGATTAATACCGACTTGGGAGAATTCCAGAAATATGCTTTCAAATGGGCTGTTTTCTGCTCATTGGTGGTTACCCTTGCTGCTATATTAACTGGGGCATTTACACTTTTTAAATGAGGAAATGAAATGATAATAGAATAAATTCAGAGCTGTTTTCGAATCCGTAAAGCCTGTGATTTCGAAAGCAGCTCTGTTTTTTATAATTTTGTAAAGGGAGGTTTATTGTACGGTAAGACGAATGATTTTCACAATCGTTCTGGCAAAATTGAAAACGGTGAATAATCGAGTGTCATTAATAAATTGTGATGCGGGCAGGGGATCAATATAGTTGACCACACCTTTGATATGGTAATCTCCAACTTCAGGTAAAATTTTCTCCAGGGCCTTGCCAGGAGCAAGCGGCCCTTTGTTAAAAATCATAAATCCAACTTGGCTTTTTTCACCCAAACATGCATCAATACTGATAATTAATGGCTTTTTTAGTTGCTTATTGATGTCTTTCAAAATATCCTTTAAGTTAAAGGCATGAACAGGTTCTTTCAAAGTACCATACACATGAAAAGGAACATGACTTTCTCTAAGCATAGTACCCACTAAAGGCCCCAGTGAATCTCCTACATACCGGTCTGAACCAATACATAGAAACACAATATCTTTATGTTCAAGCGTAGAGCAAGTGATTATTTCTTCCATAATCCTTGCAGAAGCCTCAATTTCCTTCTCTTCCATCATTTCTTTCACTTTAATTCTAAACAATGTGTTTTCTTGTTGTGTGTTTTCATGATTATTGTAAAAAGGGCACATTCTATTTCCCCCAAATGAATACTTAATTATTTTCTGTAAAAGTACTTACCACAATTATATCAGCTAAACCAGCATGAAAACAGTAACTTAAAACTGGGCACGATGGGATGTTTACGTTTTTACCTCCCTATCTCCAAATAATTTAAAAAAGAAAGGAAGTATTGCACAAACAACAACTACTCTTAATACTTGCACTGCTAATATTTTAATCAACCAGATGTAAATATGGTAAATATACAATAGATAAAGAAATAAATAAAATACAAAATTTTTAATAGTCTAGACTAAAAAATTTTATATTAAAAATGAACGTTGAAATGGATGCATCATTTCGATTTATGGATGAAATAGCTTTTTCAATCTTCGAAATTTTTTATTATTTTATTGACATAGGAATAAGTCTGTGAGATTATTATTTCGTGAATACGCTTTCAATTTTTAGACAATTTTCTCTTTCGTGGTTTTACAAATTTTTTATACATAATTAAATATTTTACGGTCGATTGTAATGGGAGAGAGTGACGAATGTCGCCGCCGACGGAGCAAGTTCCATAAAATCCTTGGAATTAATCTCTCAGGTAAAAAGAACCATTACATGACGTAGCTCTGGAGAGTGCATATTTCTGAATATGCCACCAAAGGGGATTCGCTTTTATGCGGAACAAACTTTCAGGTAAAAGGACAGAGAAGGTGAAACATTGCCTTCTTCTGTCCTTTTTTTGTTGCAGAAACGAACAAAATTCTAATTAATCACTACGAAACCCTACATTAGCAATTAGCCATGTAAAAAGTGAAGATTATCAAAAACTTCCAAAATGGCTTTTTATACTTTTATCAACTGATTAGGGAAATAACGAATCTAAAAAAGAAGGAGGAGTAAGAATTGTAATCGGTTGAGGCTGACCTTTTTCAAAATAAAAAAGTAGAGGGTGGGAACTCATATGCAGGAACAGAAATTGGATAGAGGCCTAAAAAATAGGCACGTACAACTAATCGCTATTGGTGGAGCAATCGGAACAGGATTATTTCTAGGTGCTGGAAAATCTATACATTTAGCTGGTCCATCCATATTATTTGC
>DATMFE010000122.1:0-8745 GCA_035556295.1 Ureibacillus sp. | reverse complement strand
TGCATATATGCAAACAAATATTGAAGATGTATATGCAGCAGGCGATTGTGCAACACAATACCATCGAATCAAAGAAAAGGATGATCATATTCCATTAGGAACACACGCAAATAAGCAAGGTCAAATTGCAGGATTAAACATAATTAATATTCCAAAAACTTTTAAAGGTGTATTAGGAACCTCTATTATTAAATTCTTCAGTTTAACACTTGGAAAGACAGGATTATCAGAAAGAGAGGCAACATTATTAAACAATCCCTATCAAACAGTTACGATAAAAACATCTGATATTGCAGGCTATTATCCAAATGTTAAAAAAATGACCTTGAAATTATTAGTACATAATAAATCACATAAAATTCTTGGGGGACAAATTATTGGAGAAAAGGGGATAGATAAGAGAATCGATGTACTTGCAACGGCGTTATTTCATTCTATGACAGCTGAGCAATTGCTAGATTTAGATTTAGCATATTCACCTCCATATAATGGAGTCTGGGACCCGCTCCAACAAGCTGCAAGAAGAATAAAATAAATTGGAAAGTCATTTAGGCTCAGTCAAAGGACTGAGCTTTTTTATTAACTAGCGTTCCTAATTTATCAATAAAAAAATAATTATGATAAAAAATAATATATTTACTGATAACGATTTAAGTAATAATTTCCTAAAATATTCTTTTTTCTCTTACGTTCATAATTTGAACGGTGTTATATATGTTTGCTATTTTATTAAATAATCTTTTCATTAATTATCGAATTAACATAAACTAGACTAGATTATATAATTCGGAGAATAATAGTTTTTGATTTAGTTATCAAAACAGGGAACACATATTTAAAATTGGTTCTACATCTTCATAAAAATAAGTCTTTAAGAACTATTCATCCCCCCATTACGAGCCAAAATACTGTTCAATGATAAGCTCCACAAAAAGCGTAAACCACGATTTAATTCGAGTGCTTTTGGTCACGCTATGTCAAACTCCAACTTTGATTGGGATGAAGTGACAGACCATGACATTACAGACAACTGGGGTGTCGATTTTTTCACACTTATTAAGGTTTTGGAGAAGAGTGACTTATAAGCCCTTTTCCACCATAAAATCCGAATGCCCCAAAAATAAATGCAATTTTTTATACATTCATTTTGTATGGATGATAGGAGGCACTGTTCTCCTTAGTGTGTGAAAAAATATTAAAAACAACTCACTTTAACCATTCATACTGTGGATTTAAAATAAAGTTCGATAATTTATAATAAAGATTGATATTTTGTAAAAAAGTTTGATAAAAAGATCTATTTTGTAGAGTATTTCTTTGTTCCACAATCGGGCCAGATTGTGGAACAACACTTAAAAAGGTAATTGGTATACAGAGAAGATTGTGAAGAAATGTACTTAAGCTAAACCAGCTAATAGTTTAATAAGCATTTACCAAAATTAAATATTATGAGGTTGTAACGAATAAATTGTATTCAGTTAATGGAACAAGTTGAAATATAGAATAAAGAGCAAAACGGAGACAAAAAATGAAAAAAATTTGTTTTACCTTTCTAATATTTAATCTTTTCATTATTTCTGGTTGTTCCAATGATTATAAATACCAGCCTGGAAAAGATACGGTGGAAATTTACGGCGATGGAACTTATCAGATTTTGTCAGGAAATACAAATACGTTAGCTAATGTTGAAACTCAAGAAAATCCTGAAGAAATAGTTTTTAAATACAAAGACGAAAAGCCTTTGGTTTTTGTTATCGGAGAAAGTGGGTATACAATACTCAATTATCAAACTGGCGAAATTAAAAAGTATAAAAAAATGAATGAAATTCCCACTAAACAAAGAAAAGTCTTGTATTTGGCAATTAAAAAATGCTATAAACGGCAGTATCTTTTTTTGAAATGTAAAAAGAGCCAAAATACGCAAGTGTTGCATAAAAACTTGCATATTTTAACTCTCTTTAATCTTATTATTTATTGTGTTAAAGCCTCCGTTAGTTTAATAAGAATTTCTTTAATCGTTCATTCTAAGAGAAACCTGGAAACGGAGGATTTTTATGAAAATTGATTGCCTGTTTCACTCTTCTCTGTTATTCACCCGTCAAAACCTAAATCAAAACTAAAAATAATGTACAGTTGCTGGAATAAAAGCATTTACATGCATTAACACAAAAAAGCCTTTGGGATACATCCCTCGGCTTTACTAATTAAACTTTAATTTTTATTTCTATTTAATCAACTTCCTTATCATTAAACCAACAATTAATCCCGGTATTACGGATAAAATAGGAAGCCAAACAGGTCCGAATAATATTCCAGATAATCTTAAATTTGAAGAATAAATACATCCAACCGTTACAAAAAATGCAGAAAATACAAACGGTAGGTAAGCATACCTGTCTTTTTCTCCCTCTGCATCTTTCCAAGCATCCCACATAACAAAGAAATATAGACAAGGATAAAACATCAACCATTGGTAATTAGCTTGTTCTATTGCCTTTTCAAATTCTCCATGAAAACTTGAAATAATCACTTCGTTAAGATTAGCTTGAACATTTATTAGAAATTCTAAGAACACAAACACAATACCTTTTATCAGCTTACCATTTAGAAATTGACCGAAACCAGGAAGGGCAATACTCCATAATAATGCTTCTTTACGGTTCGCCACATTATCTCTATTCCTTTACTAAATTATTTCGGTTTTCAGCCATCGGTGGTTGTTCTAACCATCCGTTTTTTATCAATAGTTCTGCCCCATCCTCAGCATATAACGCGACCTGACCCAACATTTTTCCGTATTCAACAGCTAGGTCTCTTCTTTGAGAAACAGATAAACCTGCACCAAAATATCCGACTGCTGCGGAAATCAATATAACAATGTGATTTAACATTAATTTATCTGAAAAAGGGGACGTTTTTGAGTTTGTGACTTCGGAAACCCATGAATTTGGAGACGACAAATCCGAGTTAGTTAGTATAGAGCTAAGAACACCAAATTGACCTACACAAAGATTTTTACCTCTTTGGAAATAATCTTTAACTTCTTTTGATTGGCAGACTTGTGCAAATCCCAATTCTAATACAACTTTCACACTAACTTTTATCATATTAAAGCAAAGTCCACTAATTTCCACTGCGTTTAAAGGTCTCTTTTGTCCAAACCACCCTGATAAATAATTTTGATTGTTTACAAAATCAATTTCATTTGGTGTATTTATTCGAGGAGGTTTACTATAAATACCTTTACCTAACAATACCTTTGTTATTCGCTTATATAGTCGCATTGTTTCAGAATTACATTCAATAAAGTAGTCTATTTGGTCATCACGCTGTGAAGTAGCAACAGCACCAGCATAGCCTGTTAAACCAAGTAAAGTCATAACATGCATATACACTAACATAAAGGCATCTGTAAACAATGGTGGGGCATTAAGATTAACATCTTCTTCTAGTGAAAATCCCTTTGGAATAGGATAATTCTCTTGATTAAGAAATCCTGTAATTTTAACTATATGGGATTCCGCGAGGCTACGAGCAAATTCAAGTATCTCCTTAATATCTTCATCTTTTACCTTTTCGATTGAATGTGTAAGAATACAAATTGATAACGAATCATTCATATATTGAGTCCAAAGATTTGCTAATTCTGCAGAAGTGAGTTGAATGGCGTTATGGCTAATGTTATCCACTAAATAACCTCCTGAAAATTCCCACGATAAATGTTCGGTAAAAACGTAAGTAAATTTCAAACCTCTTTGTTTTACCATGTTATTATTCATATTCTGTTGAATGATTATACCAACCATTTGTGGGGCTAATCAGGTTACAACTTCTAGTTTTTAGTTTCACAAACCTGCCCCGTTAATACAATAAGCCCTGCTTGACAATTTTGAATAAATATTAGCATCTATACAGATTTTTATTTAGTAATAATTCAAAATGATTAATATACATACTGCCAAAACCTACATTATTTAAGTGCCAGAAACAGAAAAGTTTTTATGGAAATTGCAAAGGACTAACTTCTTTAACGGGTGCATTAGTTTAATTTAGGAGAGAAATCATAGTGGATGACAAGATTATGGAAACACCCTTACCAGAACTATACTCAAAACTTTGGGTAGCCCCCTTGTATATTATTCAACTGATATTTTGTATTGGCTACTTAATTTTCACACGAAAAGACAAAGGCATCTTTTATATTTAAAATTTATTGCATTTTTATAATTGTTAATTATCTGGTCGCACTTTATTTTCGGTTCTTTTACTCCCATGAAAATTAAAAAAGCTCAAAATCCAGAAAAAACCACAACAAAATAGACCCAGTAAAAACACTTTTTGAAAAAAGGCTGAGCCTTTATGAGTGATCTGATTGAGTTTGGTAAATCGTTAAACAAAAACCTCCAATTATAGCAAATTAAGTAGAGGCTAGCGCGACGACCAAAAAAGGATTAATCTCCCATGAGTGCTACCCATAAAGGGTGCGACAGTCGGTGGTACACCGTGGTTGTCGGAGTCAGACTAACGGATGGGCTCAAAGGCACCATAGTTCAACGACCTTCTTCGCCAGCTATTAAAACATTATCGACATAGAGACCAATTTTCATTCTCTGTGGTGAAGCGCTGATTTTTGCGCTTCATGGATGGCTAACGGGTAGCGTTTCTACAATAAGTAAGTGGAGACGCTTTTTTTACTAACGGGGCAGTTTAGTTGAATAACAGGGATGAAAACATATATGATTTTTATGTCACATTTGACTAATACTGTGAAGTAATGAAAATGAATTAAAAAAACACTCCGTAAAAGAGTGCAAAAGGCGTAAATTTCGCTTTTAATCGGCCTCAATTTCCGTCTTTTTATTTATACGCCAAATTAAATATTCTGTTTGGAGCTGAGACCATAAAAAACCACCAATCATTAAAGCTGTATATAACAATCGGTCTTGTTTATTTTCACGACTTCTATTCCATATAACCGCAAGCACTGTTATCAATATGTGGATTATTGCAGATACTATAAATTTCAAAATTATCACCACCTTATTACTATACCTACAGACTAGTTTGTGTAGGGAGGGGAATTTGATAAATTCTTGCTTGAAAAATAAATTTGAATGCACAGTTCGTAGATAATATGCAATAAATAAAAACGTATCTACTTGTTCAACTATCGGGGACGATGCTTCAATAAGAGGTATCGCTTTTTTTATTGTGCTAACGAAGCAGTTTTGTTCAATATGTCGGGGTAAAGATTTTTGATATACCACCCAATTTAAGAGAACACTATTTGTGGTGATACTATTGAGGATAAGAGTTGCTTTATTAAGTATTGTGATGCCTGGTTTAGGCCAGTTATTAAATCGGCAATATACTAAATCAGTTGTCTTCTTAATTATAGAACATTTAATAAACCGTTTAGCGCATATAAACAAAGCACTTCTTCTAGATATGAACGGATCACATAGAGAAGCTTTAGAAATAATAAATTATGAGTATGCAATGTTCTACCCTGGTTTTTATGTTCTATGTGTTTTAGATTCCGTTATAAATGCAAAAGTAACAAAGGATACAAGATTCATTTATTGGTTTATATTGGCTGGACTGTCAGGGACAACAGGAATAATATATTTAAGTTTTATACCTATGCCTATTTTTACAGTTGGTTTTCTTATGGTTGTTTTAATGCTAATTGGTACTGTTTACTGTTCTAAAAATAACAAGTAAGTATATTCAACTAACGGATGCATTACTGGAACAAGGTAATGCTCTTTTCTTATTCAAGTAACGGGCAGAATAGTTTAAGAAATGATTCAGTACATATTATTATGAAATATTTAGATACTAAAGAAAAAAAGGTGAAAACTTTTATGCATTTAGTTCTAACATTAAGCCTATTTGGATTTGCTTATTGGAAGGGCGATTGGAAGAATTGGAAAAAATATATTCTTACGATTCACTATGTAATTATTTGTAATCTTCTTTATAACTATTTCTGTCATGATTATCTACTCTGGCAGCATAAAGGAGAGATTTTTCCGAATAAGCATTTTATTATTGATTTAGCTTATACTTTTGTCAATTTACCTGCCGTAACGTTATTATTTCTTACTCATTATCCTTACTTTAAAACCAAAATAAAGCAAGGAAAATATATATTATATTGGGTAATCGGTTCAATATTGATTGAATTCCCATTTGTATTTTTTAAAAGATTAACTTTTAAAAATGGATATGAGCATTGGATGGATTTATTATTTTATACTGTGATGTATGTAATGATTCGTCTAAACTTCACTCGACCTATTAGAAGTTATTTCTTTTCCGTTATTATAATTGTATTTATGATATGGTATTTTAAAATTCCTTTACAATAACAGTTGTAATAGTATCGTTATTGAACAATATGGTGACATAGGAAGTTGCTACGGCAACTTTTTATTATGTGAAAATAAGATTGTGAAGAATTGTACTTAAACTATAGGGTGTAAGAGTTAAAGATCGAGCTGCCATTTTTGGTGGCTTTTTCTTATTCAGCTAACTGGCAGGATAGTTAAAAAAATTTGTCTCTTCAGAGTCGAAAAAACCCAATTTCCTCAATTTTTTAATGGGAAATTGGGTTTATAGAATTTGGAAATTACCTTAGCTCAAGTACGGATTCTTAATGATAGGCATCCTATATATATTACTTAGATAGTAAAAATGATTTTTCCAATTGCTTTTCTTGAAGTAAGACGTGAAAAAGCCTGACTCCATTGTTCTAGAGGGAACGTTGAATCAATCACTGGTCGAATTTTTCCTTCCTCAGCTAACTGAATTATATGTTGAAATGCTGATTGAATAACCTCTTCGGGGATAGCGTAAATGCTGAATCCAATAAGCTTTGTCGCTTTCGCTAAAAGATCCATTATATTGATTGTTGTTTCCATACCAGCTGCATACCCAATACTTACAACACGACCAGCTTGTGCTAAGGAATGAAGGAGCAGATTTGTTCCATTACCGCCTACTGGATCAAGTGCTAAATTGATACCCCGACCATTTGTAGCACGATTAATGCCTTGGACAATTTCTTCTTGTGAGAGATTAATAATCGCTTCTGGTTGAGCCGTTGAAGCTTGTTTCGCTTTTTCATTCGATGATACGATAGCAATTGGTTTAGCACCTAATGCTTTGGCAAGTTGAAGTGCTGCATAGCCAACCGATCCTGTTGCTCCTGCTACTGCAACCCATTCATCTTTTTGGATTTCACCAGAGTAGGTTAATGCTAAATAAGCAGTTAAATATGCAACTGATAAAGCAGCTCCTTCTTCAAAACTAAAGTTCTTTGGAAGGGGAACTAGTTGGTTTTCAGGTACAACCATCAGCTCTTGGTGTGTACCGTCTTTGCTCACACCCAGCACTCCACCTTGAATAATTACTTTTGACCCTTTAGGAAACTTTGACGAATATTCTACAACTCCTGCCCCTTCATTTCCGAGAACAAGTGGAGGATTTTTAGCAAATGATAGATGATCTGATTTAACTGTTAAATCAAGAGGATTTAACGCGGCAGCATATATCCTAACTAAAGCCTCTCCTTGATTGGGTGTTGGTTTGTCCCTTGTTTCAAGTACGATTTCAGCATTTTCTCCAAATTTTTCAACAACTAGAGCTTTCATTTTATCAATTCCTTTCTCTATTTCATAAGTTTCATTATGTTTAATTTGATACTTGTTATCCATGTGACACACGATATTGATACTCATAATCAACTTGCTAAAAACTGTTGTAGGTTTGCTAAAGTGATTATAATGTATAATAATTTTTAATATAAGTACGCACTATAAAGTGGCATAGTACCCATTAGGAAACTATTGATGAAAACAATTAAGTAATGGAGAAAAGATCAATATATGAACATAAAAAAAACTGATCCAGTAGAAGCTACCTTAGAATTAATAGGGGGAAAGTGGAAGCCGTTAATCATTTGGCGTCTAATGGATAAAACTATGAGATTCAATGAATTAAAAAAATCGCTTCCGAACGTTACGCAAAAAATGTTAACTGAACAACTTCGTGAAATGGAATCTCATGGACTTATTCATCGAAAGGTTTATGCTCAAGTACCTCCTAAAGTAGAATATTCACTTACAGAACTAGGAGAGAGTCTAGTGCCCTTTCTAGAATTCATGTGTCAATGGGGAACTAATTATCTTAAATATGTGAAGAATAAAGCAGAAAGTTAAAAGTGTGGCTATATTGATTACTGATAATCCTCGATTATGTTAATGACAATATTTGCCTTAATAATTTATGGTTGCTGCGGCAACCTTTTTATTATGAACGCTAAGATTGTGAAACAATGTACTTAAACAAACTGGGTGCTTATGTTAAAGAAGGGATGGCTACGGCGATCCCGTTTTCTTATTGTACTAACTGGCAGGTTGGTTGAAGAAGGATTTCTACTTCCCAACAAAGAATATTAATATCAGATAGTAAAAACAGTCTTCTTATAAGGGAGTGAAAGGAATATGTTTAGTAAAGTCGGTCAAATTATGTTGTATGTCGATAACCAAGATGAGGCAGTAAAATTCTGGACAGAAAAATTAGGCTTTACTGTAATAGCTGAAGAGAACAACAATCAGGGATTGAGATGGATTGAAATTGCTCCAAAAAAAGGTGCAGAAACAAGCCTCATTCTGCACAATAAGGATTTCGTTTCTAAAATGTCTCCTGGATTAAATCTCGATACTCCTTCTTTAATGT
>DATMFE010000121.1:0-9633 GCA_035556295.1 Ureibacillus sp. | reverse complement strand
ATTATATTTGTACTCCTTCATTCTTAAACTTTTCTAGTGCAGTTTGTAAATGTTCCAATCCTAATTCGGTAACAGCCGTGAAAGTACTTCCTTGACCAATCTCAACAACTGGTACATAGCGAATTCCGTATTTCACTTCTAAGATATCTCTAAATTCATCGTGTTCAGTGACGTCAATTGTTTGATAGGCAATTCCTTCAGTTTCTAAATAGTTTTTCACTTCACCACAATATGAACATCCTTGTTTTGCCCAAAGTACTATTTTCAAATTTGCCATCTGAATTACCCTCCTAAATTTTTAAAGTGATTTCTAATTTTTCAAGATTTAATGGACTGATTAATTTAAATGATTCATTACGAGCATTCGAATTTAATACTGGTGTGTGGTAAATGAATTCATCAACACCTAATTTTGTATGAAGATCATCAAGGACTTCTTTAATCTGGACAGGTGTGCCACTGATGACATTTGGTTCGTGCTTCTCAATTCTGTAGCTTTCTCCGGACTCTCTTCCTAATTTTTCTGCTTGTTCTTCTTTTATTAACGTTAACCTTTTCCCACTAGCAAGGTGAACTTTATAGAGGGTTTGGCCAGAAGCGTAGTCTTTCGCTATTCTTTCATCTGTTGAGGCTATAACGTTAACCCCAAGAATAAAGCGACCAGTAGGGAAATGTTCACGATATGTTTTAACTGCAGCTTCTAATTCATCATCATTACTATTGAAAAACTGAGCATAAGCAAATGAGATTCCAAGTTTAGCTGCTTGTTCTGCGCTTTCACGACTTGCCCCCAGTAGAATAACTTCGGGTTTTACATTTGGAATGGGTGCAGCTTCTAGTTCAGCAAATTCATGTTCAGTCGGAATCGTATTGTTAATGAATTGATTCAGTAAGTTAAGTCGTTCATAAAAGTCATTTTCACTCGAAACATTTTTATATTGTAGAGCTTTGGTGGATAGCGGTAGACCACCTGGAGCTTTTCCAATACCTAAATCTACACGGTCCCCTGCTAAACTAGTTAGTAGATGAAAGTTTTCAGCAACTTTGTAAGGACTATAGTGTTGAAGCATAACACCGCCAGAACCAATTCGAATCCGTTCAGTTTTGGCTAGTAAGTAAGAAACGAGCACTTCTGGAGAAGAACCAGCTACATCTGATGAATTGTGGTGTTCTGAGACTAGAAATCGGTGATATCCTAGTTTTTCAGCGTCTTGTGCAAGTTCGACAGTCCTATTCAATGCATCCTCATTTGATTCATGGTTTATGACTGGACTTTGATCCAATAGGGAAATTTTATAGTTCAACTGGTTTATCTTCCTTTCAGATTAGATTTCATATGTGAATTCAGGGGTTAGTCTTCGTAAAAATTGCTTTGTACGATCGTTTTTTGGTTGGTTGAAGATTTCGCTTGGTGTACCTTCTTCAACAACCACTCCGCCATCCATAAACACGATACGATTAGAAATATCACGTGCGAAATTCATCTCGTGTGTAACGATAATCATCGTGATTCCTTCTTTGGCAATCTTACGAATGACATCTAAAACTTCACCAACAAGCTCTGGGTCAAGTGCAGAAGTAGGTTCGTCAAACAAGATTACTTCCGGATTGAGCGCAAGTGCACGGGCAATACCAACACGTTGTTGTTGACCGCCTGATAAAGCGCTTGGATAGGCATTTTCCTTATGCTCAAGACCAATTTTAGCTAGCATCGATTTAGCAATTTCTTTTGCTTCTTTTTCACTCTTCTTTTGAACGACGATTAAACCTTCTGTTATATTTTGTAGTACTGTTTTATGTTGAAAAAGATTGTAACTTTGGAAAACCATCGCAGTCTTTTTCCGGATTTCTGTAATGTCTTTTTTAGTAGCATTTTTAACATTAACCTCAATGTTATCAACCTGAATGGTGCCATCATTTGCTTTTTCTAAGAAGTTAATGCAGCGAAGTAATGTTGTTTTTCCTGAACCACTTGGTCCTAAGATGGAAATGATATCGCCTTTATTCACTTGTAAGTCAATGCCTTTTAACACCTCAGTTTTTCCAAAGCTTTTATGAATGTTGGATAGCTGAATCATCAATTAGCCCCTTTCTCCACTAGACCTATTAACATACTAGGTTTTAGACAATAAATTAGACCGTTTGTATTGTTTTTGTCTGTGTGTAGCGATTTTCAACAATTGGTATTCCTAAGTTTCCACGTAATGTATCAGCAGGATATTCAGAGCGGTAACGACCCTCTTTTTGAAGGAGTGGAATTACTTTATCTACAAAGTCTTCTAATGTATGCGGAGCTGTTGTAGCAATAATAAATCCATCTGCAGCTTCTTCATCTACCCAACGAATAATTTCACTTGCAATTTTTTCTGGAGTTCCAATGAAAGACGAACGTGGAGTCGCCTCACGCAATGCAACTTCTCTTAATGTTAAATTTTGTTCTTTAGCATATTTTTTTATGTTATCTGTTGTACTTCTAAAGCTGTTTGCACCTATATCTCCTAACTCAGGAAACGGTGCGTCCACATCATATTGAGAAAAGTCATGGTGATCAAAATAACGTCCTAAATATGCAAGTGCTCTATCGATAGATACTAAATTTGCAATTTCCCAGTATTTGCGTTCTGCATCTTCTTCTGTGTCACCTATGATTGGTGAGATACCAGGGAATACAAGAACTTCATCAGGGTTACGTCCTTCTTCAAGAACAGCCGCCTTAAGCTTTCTATAATATTCTTGTGTTCCTTCAAGCGTTGAACCGTGAGTAAATACTGAATCTGCCGTTTTTGCTGCTAGACGAATGCCTGCTTCAGAAGCACCTGCTTGGAACACAACTGGTTGCCCCTGTCGTGAACGAGCCACATTTAATGGACCACGAACGGAGAAGTGTTTTCCTTTATGGTTTAACACATGCAATTTTGAAGGGTCGAAGAATTGGTCATTCTCCACATCTGCTACAAATGCACCATCTTCCCAAGAATCCCATAGACCTTTAACAACTTCTAAATATTCTTCTGCAATTTCATATCGAACAGGATGGCTAGGGTGTTCTTCAATTGTCTTGTTAAAGTTAAGGGCAGTGCTTTCTAATGGCGTTGTTACAACGTTCCATCCTGCACGTCCATTACTAATTAAATCGAGAGATCCAAGTTGACGAGCTACATTGAAAGGTTCACTGTATGAAGTAGAAATTGTACCAACTAAACCAATCCTTTTCGTTTGTGCTGCCAGTGCTGATAAAATCGTCACCGGCTCAAATCGATTTAAAAAATGTGGAATTGACTTCTCATTAATGAATAAACCATCTGCAATAAAGACTAAATCGAATTTACCTTCTTCAGCTTTTAGCGTTTGTTGAGTATAAAATTCAAGACTGACACTTTGATCTTTTTTCACCTCTGGGTGACGCCAACCTGAAATATTACCTCCTACACCATGAACAATTGCACCAAAATGAATTTCCTTTGCCATCAACGAATCCTCCTTATATAAAATATAGGTAAGTAGAGTATTAAAGTTTATTTACTAGTAATCCACTAAGTTTTATTTGGATTTATTGAATCTTATCACTTGGTGGATAATTAAGGCAATACAGTTAATGATAGAAAAATACTATCAGTTCAATGGTGTGAAAATGGAATATCAAATAGATTGGCTGTTTAGCACATATCTTGTTTTTCTAAGGCATAAAATTCTAATAAAAAAATGCCACACAAACATGAGTGTTTGTGTGACATGGGACTAGGACTTCTCATTTCTATGAAGGTAATTTTTACTTTCATAGAATGATTCAACTATTTTTGTCGCAAATGGAATAAATTCCTTTCCACTTTCCGTCAGGCTAATGCTACGACCTACTCGAAAAAAGAGGGTAATTCCAAGTGCGTCCTCCAATGATTTAATTCTTGCTGAAACAGTTGGTTGTGTTAAGTAAAGTGCTTTTGCGGCTTTATGGATGCTTTTGTACTTAACAACGTAAAGAAACGATTCAATATGTTCAATATTCATTTCCACCCTCAATTCCCACACACTAATACCTACTTAACCTATAAGGTTTATAATATATGAATTATCTGAATAATTCAACCCTTTCAAAAGACAGTAAGTTACTCCTTGTCAATTCAGATTCAAAGCAATCAAAATATAATTTTAAAAAACTAGTGAAATATGTCAGAAAATTCTCATATTATAAAAAAAGTGCTTTTCCTCTTTGTAAATTCACCAAAATGTGGCACTTTTTGACGAGTTGTTCACTAGTTTATGAAAACAAAATATATAGATGGGTGAGGATAATATGAACGAAGATCAAAAGAATTTTGTTATCTCTAAGGAAAACTGGTCCCTCCATCGTAAAGGGCATCAGGATCAACAACGTCATATGGAAAAGGTTAGGGAAGCGATTAAAAATAACCTACCAGATATTGTGAGTGAAGAAAGTATTATTATGTCGAATGGTAGAGAGGTCATCAAAGTACCAATTCGATCTTTAGATGAATACAAAATTCGCTATAACTACGACAAATCAAAACATGTTGGTCAAGGTAAAGGTGATAGCAAGGTAGGGGACGTGATTGCACGTGAACGAGGGCAGGCCGAAAAAGGGCCTGGCAAGGGGAATAAAGCGGGTGATTCTCCAGGAGACGATTACTATGAAGCGGAAGTTAGTTTAGAAGAGGTACAAAATCTATTATTTAATGAGCTTGAACTTCCAAATTTACAAGAAAAAGAAAAAGAAAATATCACAATTGAAAAAATTGAATTTAATGATATTCGGAAAAAAGGGTTAATGGGAAATATTGATAAAAAAAGAACAATCCTTACAGCGATTAAACGAAATGCCATGAAGGGCGAGGCAAAAATTGCACCCATTCACAATGATGACTTAAGATTTAAAACTTGGGATGAAGTCATTAAACCTGAATCCAAGGCAGTCGTTCTTGCAATGATGGATACAAGTGGCTCTATGGGAACCTTCGAAAAGTACTGTGCAAGAAGTTTCTTCTTTTGGATGACCAGATTTTTAAGGACGAAATATGAATATGTAGATATTGAATTTATCGCTCATCATACAGAAGCGAAAGTTGTTACAGAGGAAGAATTCTTTACTAAGGGCGAAAGCGGAGGCACTGCTTGCTCATCAGCATATGCAAAGGCACTTGAATTAGTGCAAGGAAAATATAATCCAAAACGATACAATATTTATCCTGTCCATTTTTCAGATGGTGATAATTTTTCAACGGATAACGAAAAATGTTTACGCTTAGTGAAAGAATTGATGGAAGTTTCCAGTATGTTTGGATATGGCGAAGTGAATGCACACAATCGATACTCAACATTAATGAGCGTTTATCGGAAAATTGATGATCCAAAATTTAGATATTATATTTTGAAGCAAAAAAATGATGTATACGAAGCACTAAAACGATTTTTCCAAAAGCCAGTTGAGGTATAATCCTACTTAACAAATAGAATATTCCTTTTTAATCGATTGACGGGAGGAGATCATTTTATGGAAAAAGAGCTTCATAAGGCGATTGATGAAATTACAGAAATAGCCGTTGGATTCGGATTAGACTTCTTTCCAATGCGTTATGAAATCTGCCCAGCAGAAGTAATTTATACAATCGGTGCGTACGGTATGCCTACTCGATTTACTCATTGGAGCTTCGGAAAACAATTTCATAAAATGAAGCTTCAATACGATTTCGGCTTAAGTCAGATATATGAATTGGTGATTAATTCCAATCCATGTTATGCATTTTTACTTGATACGAATACACTAACGCAAAATAAATTAATTATCGCTCACGTATTAGCACATTGTGATTTTTTCAAAAATAATGTTCGGTTCTCAAACACAAGAAGAGATATGGTGGAAAGTATGACTGCTACAGCCGAACGAATCGCTCATTATGAATTGTTATATGGGAAGGATGAAGTGGAACAATTTTTAGATGCAGTTCTAGCAATACAGGAGCATATCGATCCTTCTTTATTAAGACCAAAACTTATGTATAGTGATTTTGAAGAAGAGAATGAGGAAGTCGTTGTAAAAAATAAAACCCCTTATGATGATTTGTGGGGCTTAGATCAACAGAATAAAGAAGCAAACATAGTTCGACAAAAGAAAAGAAAATTTCCACCAAGGCCAGAAAAAGACATTTTGTTATTTATTGAAGAATATAGCCGTGAGCTTGAAGACTGGCAACGTGACATATTAACAATGATGAGAGAGGAGATGTTATACTTCTGGCCACAGCTAGAAACAAAGATTATGAACGAAGGCTGGGCTTCCTATCGCATAGGTGTTCAAATTTTTAAACCTTCGATATAATAAAAAGTGACCATTTTTATGATAAAAGGTCACTTTTTTGTCTTCAGAAACAATGTGTCTAATACGTTGATATTGTTTTAAGGTTTATCACTTTTTTCTATTGAAACAAAGCAAAGATTAATCAAAATTAATACCGTAAGCTCGTTCCATAACATTTTTCCATGTTTGAGGAACATCATCCCAACAATTCCATTCTGAAGTTTTTTTATAAACTTTATATGGCTTGTCCGAACTTGGTGAGGGGTAGCCTAAACAATTTTCTAAACATTCTTCTAATAAGGTGACTTTTGAAGAATCACCAATAGCAGCGGCAATGAATGGGTTAAATCGTTCTGCTCCTTTGGTCCCTTGGTCCCTATCATGGATAACATGGTAAGAAATATTCAAGGCATTTAAGTATTTAATAAGTGGAATCATTGTGGCCTTCCCTCTAGCTTTAATTATCTGAGTTTTTGAATGAATCTCTCTTCTGTACTCTGGTGGAATCAAATCCAAGGTTTGTTTTATTGCAATGACCTCGGAATCTCCCTCAACAACAATACACTTTTCGGTAAAAAAAATCCTCGATAATTCATCATCGAATGTTTTAATCATTTTTAATAATTCTTTTTCATCTTCCAATAAATAAGTGGATGCTTCAGATAATCCGTAATTAATTGCGAATGTAAAGGAATTTTCACTTAATTCCATCTTGGTTAATGATTGCCAACTCTTAGAAAGATCAATCATCCAAGGTGAATGAGTCGTACATATAATTTGATCAGACTCACCGAGTGCATAAATTGTGTCCCTTAAAAGGTTAGCTGCGGCAGGATGTAAGTATATCTCAGGCTCTTCAAATGCTACAAGGAGCGGACGTGTAACGGCCCCACCTTCTAACTTTAAACGGGAATGATATCTTAGTATTGAGAAAATGCCAGTTCTTACTAATCCAGTCCCTTGTTTGTCTGCGTTTGTATCTACATTAGAATACATTGAAACATTATATTGGGGCTTAAGCACAGTTGATAGATCTTTAAGGGATGGATCTATTTTAATTCCACAGTTAGGGAATACTTCACCAATTACTTGGTTTACCTCATTACATAGAGTATTAATCATGGATCCTTCTTGGTCAGGAGCCATCTCTTGTTGAAGAAAGGCTAAGTTTTCTTGTATTCCAGCAGCTAATTCACTTTGGCTAATCATATCGTCGAATAAAATGCCTAAACATTCTGCTAAAAGTGTATTACCGTCCCCTTTACCAATATCGTTTACATTGGTATAAGCTGGTATATGTATTAACCTTGGTAATTTTGATACAACTATACTAGGTAACCCACCTGGATTTGATATTTCTTTTGGTTCAGATTCAAAATTGATTTCAAAAGCACCATCGATATTTAGATGCCATCTTTCGGGAAGCTTTGTCTTCGTAAAATTACCAATCAATGCCTTTAGCTTAGATTCATTTATATTGAGTTTGTCCAACAATGCCGCTGGAGTGTCTATATCTTTGAATTCCTCTGATATCGTATAGTCATATTCAAAGGTGCTTATAGCAGGCTTCAAACTAGTTATTGTATATGTTTTTTTATAGACAAATTCGCCGTTAATAACTCTTCCTCTAAAGCCTCTGCTAGTTTGAATTTCTGGTGGTATGTCCTTAAAATACCCAATAATTTCTATACTCTCAGCTCTTTCATTTTCATTAATTAATCGAAAATCATCTGGGGTGAGTTTATCATTTCCTAATGATAACAATGCATCGATTGCACTTATTACACTTGTTTTTCCAACATTATTTGCTCCTATTAGGAATGTTGTTGAATCAAACGTGATATCAGCTGTTTCAATCCTTCTAAAATTTTTGATTTGTATTCTTCCCAGTTTCATCTTAAATCCCCCTTATTTTTATGTCTGTAATAATAATAACGATTTTTGTAAAATTTTAGTAACTCTTCATCATTTTACCTTTTGTGTAGTTTGATTTACAGTTATTTTTAGGGAATTATTTCATATAGTTACATGAGTAATGTTATGAGGGGGATATTAGCATGAGAGAATACAATGTTCATGAAGTCCTTGCCATATTACAAAAATACTATATAACTGATTCACAACAGATGGTGGCTCGCTGGATTCGTGAAGGAAAAATTCAAGGAATAAGAAGTGAAAACCGCAAAGAAGGATACAGGGTTTCAGAGGACGAGTTGTTTGAATTTATTGAGGAACAACGCCCTGGATTACCATCAATTATTGAGGTTTATGAAAGTTATGTGAAGCAGCTAAAACCTGATTTTCAGGAAGAAAACATCACTGAAACTCAAGAAATTCTAAATAAAAGCCTGCAATTAATTGAAAACGAAAATGATGAACTGCGTGAAAGGGTGTTGAAACTTGAGAATGCATTGACTGACCTACAACAAGAGAAACAAATATTGGAAATGGAGTTAATTGAAACACTTGAATTAACTAATGGATTAAAGGAAGAAAACAACTTTCTACTTGATGAAATCGAAATATTATCTGAATTATTCAAAATTACTGATGAAGAAAATAAAAAACTAAAGGATTTATCATCAAAAAAAATCAATTTGGAAATTAAAGATGATGACCAAATCAAAAAGGGGAATACGCTAAAAAAAGAGTTATCCTTTGAAGAATTTAAAGACTTAAGTGAAGAATCAGTATCGAGGATAGAACTTAATTTGGAGAAAGGTATAATCGATAACCACTTAAGGAGTGTTTATGAACGAATATTTGAAAATGGAAAGATAAAATCCAATCTAATTACTGATGACGGATCAATAACTTGTCCTTATACCGAAAGGGTTTATAAACAACAAAAAAGGCTTATTAATAATGCCGTTTTGCACTATTTTGAAAAACACAGTGGCCTAAAACCATATCAAGAGGAACTCGAAATTACAGTGGCTAATGACTAAAAGTTAGCCACTGTTTTATTATTCAACTTTAAGTGAGTGAATTAGAAAGTTCTTTTTCTTATTGCAAAAAGTTGAATATAGGGCATGAACGGGTCTGCTTCTCGAAATGACATGGCTTAGAGATCCTTTATAGAAAGCAATTGCTTCATTCTTTCGATAAGTTAGCTTCATATGTTCATTATTTGACCCGAAGACACTAGTTGATGGGCTCGTCTTAGAATCACTATAAAAAAGTGGCTTTGGAATGTTTATCCCATATGGCTCTAAATATGTGATGCTTTCAAACAATTCATCATAAAAATTCTGAATCTCCATCTTTCTGATATAGGTTAATACTGGCGTTTTGAACACCTCGTATTCTGCGGCTTGTAGAAT
>DATMFE010000120.1:0-2273 GCA_035556295.1 Ureibacillus sp. | reverse complement strand
AAACACTCTTTCAATCGCCGAGATACATGCAGAACTTAAATACCCTAAAAGCACAATTGTCAGGTTATTAGCTACGCTAGAGGGCATGGATTTTATTAAACAGGATCCTGACACGCGCAGGTATTCTTTAGGATTTCCGTTTTTTAGGCTAGGTAATATTGTGCTGAATGACTTTGATTTACGTAAAGTTGCAAAGCCAATTATGGCTGAGTTGGTAAAGGAAACAGGGATGACAGTTGATTTAAACATTAGAGTTGGGACTTCCCGTGTTTGCATTGATAAGATTGACGGACCTGAGATAGTAATTAATTTTATGCGCATTGGTGAACATACGCCGCTTTACACAGGAGCATCAGGAAAAGTTCTACTTGCGTATTCGAAAGATAAAGATGAAATTTTACAAAAAATTGTTGAGGATGCTGATGTAAACATTACTCAATTAAAAGAAGAATTAAACGAAATTCTTGATGTGGGATTCAAAATAACTACAGGTGAAAGAAGACCCGGGAGCTTTGGGATTGCGGTACCGATTTTTGATCATTCCAATGAAATTACGGCTAACCTTACAATTGCAGGCTTAATTCAAATGTTAACAGAAGAAAACCAAATGTTTCTAGTGAACAAGGCTAAAGATTGTGCGAATTTAATAAGTGAGAGATTAGGACATAGGTTTGAAAAATAGCTTTATGTAACTGTCTCTAATAAGTATTACCGTAAAGTAGAAAGGGAGCTTTCAATGGGTGTAATCATTGAAAGAGCATGCGCGGTATAGATGTCCATAAAGACCACATAACCGAATCTAAAAAGTGTTACCATACATTTATCAGCTTTGGGGACGTCCAGTTCACATGGAATCGATTATGGAAAATAAAACGATGTTGTTTTCATATGATGGAAAGGGACTTCATCGAAAGTATTTATAAGCGTAATGTTAAAAGGCTGTCTCGTAGTGGGAAAACCCACTTATGGGATGGCCTTTTATGTTGTTGTTTTCTTTATCAAAAAAATAGGCGAGAACGCCCCCTGCCTTAGTGCAATGTAGTGGAAGTAGGTGGGGGAGTTCAATCTAAAGCAACAACATGATAAAAATAAGTACAGAGCTAAATTTTTACATTACTTTCGATACTCAGTTAATGCTTTTATAACTTCGGATTGTCTTTGTTTCGCTTTATCATTATTTGAATTTAAAGCATAGGCGCTAGGTGCTTGTGGTAGGCCCGCCAAGAGAGTTGCTTCATCGTAACTTAGTTCAGCAGGTGTTTTACCAAAATAGTTCTCACTAGCTTCTTTAATGCCGTAATTACCGGCTCCATAATAAATGATATTGACATAGAGTTCTAAAATATCATCTTTGTTATAGATTCTTTCAAGGTCGAAGGCAACAAATAGTTCTGCAACTTTTCGGATAAAGGTTCTGTCATTGCTGAAATAAAGATTTTTGGCAGCTTGTTGTGTTAATGTACTGCCGCCTTGTGTGACCCCCGTTGCTGTTAAATTCACGAAAGTTGCCCTGGCGAGTGAAATAAAATCGAAGGCCCCGTGTTTGTAAAAGCGATGATCCTCTATGGCGACAACAGCATCTGTGAAATCAGGAGTGATTTCCTCTAGAGATACGAAATTTTCATCTGCTCTAATAGAGGCAACTTTTGAGTTAAGGGGGGTCTCTGTAATAGCCTCTTTATATTTAAAATAGCCAAGCAATCCAATAATTGAACCTACAAGGAGGGCAATGATTAATCCTAATTTTATTAGTTTTTTTATTAATCTAATCATGGGTTTACCTCCTGTATTTTGACTTATAGTTTTAGTATATGGAATAGAGGAAAAAGTATAAGGAATCATCAAAAAAGCTGGGAGCATGCGACTAGAAGCCGAAAATGAGCATGGAGGTTGTCAAAAAGAAAGAGCCTATGCAGGCTCCTAGTTGTTTAGGTCATATAGTCCAGGTGCATGTTCATTTGGCATATCAGGCAGCTCTGGTACTGGATATCCTTTTGGCGGTTCTGTTACCTTAAGCTCTCCACCATTCCTGCTAGGTGTTGTACCAGTGAAAATTTCACCTATTAAAGTATCGTCAAGTCTAAAATTGAATTGAGCATTATGGAAGCCCATTTCTACATATTTACGACACTCAGGGTATTTATTTAAATCATAGTTAGGGATTGGAAAAAGTTTTCCCCAATCTACACCTAATGTTTCAAGAGCTTTTGCGAATGCATTTTGATGAGCATTATCTCTCACTATTAAAAACGCAATGGTTTCCCGAAGGGCTT
>DATMFE010000119.1:0-10370 GCA_035556295.1 Ureibacillus sp. | reverse complement strand
AACCGTCTTTATTATTTTGGTTTGTATCTTTTGAATTAGTATGTTGATTTTCTTTTTTCGAATTCGATTTTTGGTATTCCTTTTTCAAGCTATTCCTGTTTTGGGATTGATTATTTTTTTCATTGTTTGATGAATTTTCTTGTTTTTCCTGGGCTTTAAAGCTGTTATTGCTATTCCCATTATACCCTTTGCTGCTGTTATTTTTTGGAGAGCCATTGTTCGCTTTGTTTTCTTTATTAATGTGACCATTTGAATTGTTATCTTGATGATTATTCTTTTGTGTTGAATTATTCGTTTTATTAGAGTGATGATTACGAACTTCATTTACTGCTTTTTCAATTTCATTTTTAGTTGTTGATGGTTTTTCATCATTAAATCTTGTTGTAATGGACAGATCTTGAGTATCAGTAGATATTTCTTCTACAGCTTTTTTAAGGGCTTCATTAATTGGAAGGCCTCTCAAATCGTTCATTTCAATGCTTTTTTCTTTAATTAGACTCTCAACAGAAATTACTTTACCAGTTTCATCAATACCAAATTCAAGCTCGTTTCCAACCTGTACATATGCAAATGCGCTATTGGTGTTTGGCAATAACATTGTTAAAAAGAAAATAAGTAATGCTGCAGCAATCAAAGATGGGCCGATAATTAAGGTCTTTTTTCTTTTGTAAGAAAGGGAAGGGGATGATAATAATGTGAATTCTACCTCATCACCAATCTGTGCATTCTTATTAGTTGGGATGCCGCGCAAAAATTCGCCTTCAGTCGTCATAAAAATCATATAGTTTTTCTTAATTTCGCAAACGATACCGTTGTAAGTATGCATTATATGATTTCTCCTTTTACATAATCTTTTAAATAGTTAAAGTCACTGTTCAATAACAAAACGACGGCGATAATATACTTGCGTTGGCGTTCTATTGTTTTCCTTGATACCTCAACTAATGATTCAATCTCTTTAATAGGTAATTTTTTATTTGTTACTAAGTAATCATATAGGTCATTATGATCTGCAACTATCTGTGCAATTTGAAATGCTGTCTTTCTCGTATCCACATGTTTTGGGGAAGATTTTGTCAAATCTTCGAAAGACAAATTAAACTGAGCTAATAATGCACTAAATAATGATAATTCTTCTTTACGAGAAGCATTTTTTTGCTTCTCGTAATATGTATGTATAGATTTTTCGTTTAACAAATAATGTTGTTCTGAAGATTCGGCCTCATTTTGTTCAAATGTAAATAATTGTTCTTTTCTAGATGATTCTTTTCGAATGTAATCTATCAATCTTCTTTTAATAATGAGATGAGCCAATGTTTGAATAGATGCATTTTCTTCTGGCTTGTATGCCATTACTGCTTCATGAAACCCCATTATTGCAATACTGTATTCCTCATCATGTTCATCTATTGGTCTTTTACAGATAAAAGAAGCAGTTTTCTTTATAAAAGAGGAACTAGCAAAAAGGAGGTCATTTAATACCTCCTCGTTGCCTGCTTTTGCCTCTAAAGCAAGTTCTGTCATATTTACCTTTGGTCTAAATAGTCCTTGAATTACAGACAAAAGCATTTTGTATCCTCCGTTCTCAATTTTCCAACTCTCATGATTTTATATGGAATTATAGAAAATGAAAAGGGTTTTAAATAGAATGAAATGATAATTTAATGATATTCGGCTAGTTAATCATAAAATATATCTAATAGAAATGTTATTTTACGGATAAAATTGTTATCATATTAAATTTTGCTAATCATTTTTTATATAAACCTGCAACCTAGTAAATAGGGTAATGGTATTTATTATTTATTTTTCATTTTTATGTTTCTCTTTTAAAGCCTTCTTTTCAGCTTTTTGTTGCTCATGAAGTTCTTTTTTATCAGCCTTTTGTTTTTGTTGATGTGCTTTTTTATCGGCTTTTTGTTGATCTTTTGTAGAAATTTGTTTTTCAACTTTCGTTGTAGCTTTAGTTGATGGCACAACTGTTGGTTGTTCTGTAACTTTAAGTGTTTCACTAGTCACAGGTTCGATGATTGATTGACCTGATTTTTTAACTCCAACAAGCTCTATTTCAACTGAAACTTCTTTATCTTGAACTTCTTTAATACCATTTTTTGCATTGAATTTCTCAATTGCTCTTTGTGCATTTTTTAATATTGCTTGTTTAGCATTTTCACTTCCTGCATTTTCATAGGCTTGTTTAAGTGCTACTAAATTTCCAGCAGTATATCCCTCTGGAATTTCAGGGAATACGTTTTCAGATGCATCATTGTCTTTTGTTTCTTTTGTTGATTCTTCTTTTTCCTCTGATTTTACTACATTTACATTTTCATCTGATTCAACTTTAGTGTCTTCTGTTTTTTCTTCAGTTGAAGTTGAATCATCGTCTTTAGAAGTTTCATCGGAATCCACTTTAGTAGGCTCAATTGTTACAACCGGTTCTGTTTCTGCAGTTGTTGTTAATTCAGCTGAAGTATTCGTTTGATCGTCTTCAGTATTGAATATTAATTCGTCAGCCCATGCATAACTTGAACCTGCGATTGTTAGGCCGGCAACTAGAAGAGCTGCAGTTGTTTTCTTTAATTTCATAACATGTCACCTCATTAATTTTTTGTCCTATTTTCTTGGACAATTAGTTATTCGTATTAAACAACATATTTTTTGGGGGTCGCTATGAAAAAAATTTTTAGTTTAATAATTTAATAGCAAAGAATAATAGAATAGACATTGTGATAAATGGTTAAATGATTACATTTTTTTTAGGATAATAAATGAAGGATTTCTAAAAAATACTATGTAAAAATAAGAATTGATTGCTTAAAATACTGAAATTTCAAACTCTTCGGCAAATTGTCTTCCCAATGTTCAACGTAGATATTATAATTGTTTAAGTTATTACAAAATCTGAAATATTTGTAAAAAATTCTAGCATAGTAATTTTTGTAATACTAAAAAAATAGTATTATGGTGCCTTTACTAATTTTTGCATGACATATATTTACGAGAGTATGCTTGGCCATTGTTGTACTATGGTTCAATTGATGTTTGGACAATCCTCTTATGGAGACTACATTTAGCGTTGTGACTTACTATGGGAATTTTTGCAATTTTAAAGTTGGAGGTAACTTATGTGGAAGTTGTTAAAAAACAATCTTATTATTGAACGATCTAGTAAAAAGAACATCTTTGCTTTTATTTTTGTTGCATTATTTATTTTTGGATTAGCTATTTATATGGAGAATTGGGATGTTGGAAACATTCCTGCTCAAAAAACAAGTGAACAACAAAATGTTCTTTCAGCATTAAGTCTATTTCCAGATATGGATGCAAGTGCCGATGGTGATAGTAGCGACCTATATAAAAATCTGAATGAACAGCAACGCTTGATCGCACTACAAAGAATTTCTGCTAATTTGAACAAACCTGATATGTTTGCTGAATCTGCTATAAATTTAGCAAAGCTTAGGGAAGAAACTTTTCAACTTGAAGGTTTTGAGGAAGTAGAAGAATTTTTACCAACTTTTAATGAAAATAAATTGGAATCTATATTTTATGAAAGATTAACATCTTTAGATATTCCTATATTTACAGATAATCTAACCTACTACCAATTTCTAATTTTCTTATTTGGAATTTTAGGATCTATCTGGTTTATCTTCTTAGCCTTTTATACATGTGGAATTATGATTGAAGATTTTAATCACACATCTTTAATAAAAGGATATCCATTATCCTTTGATAAATATGTTGCAGCAAAGGGTATATCTACAATGTCAATCATTTTGATATTTATTGTAGAAATATTCTTGTGCAGTTTACCACTCATTTATTTTAGAGGACTTGGGGATCCATCTTATCCAGTAGCAGTATTTGATGGCAACTATGAGATATACTCTATTGCAAAATATATAGGTGTTTCAGTACTGTACATGATATTTATTGCAATATTCGTGATTCTTTTATCATTAATTTTAAATGTTCTATTAAAAAATATGTATTTAACATTATTCGTAGAATTATTCTTGTTTGTATTACCTTCGTTATTCCCTAGATTGGTTAGTTTATTACCATTCAATCCTTTTAATTATATTAATTTCACAGATTTATTAGATGGAAAGAGTCTCGAATTAGCTTATCCGGTAGGCTTAAATAGTACTCATGGGCTGATATACATTGGGATTAGTATTGTGATCTTAGTTGTTATTGCAAATCTATTTTTATCAACTGGTAAGTTAAAAAGAGCGTAAGAGGTGAGAAAATGAAGCCATATTTTAAATTTGAATTATCGCAATTTATAACAAATAAAAAAAATATTGCAATATATGTAATACTACTATTTTTAGCGTGCTTTTATGCTTTAAACATCGCTCCATCCTATAAACCTATAGAAAGAGTTGATGCAAAAGAAATAGAAGCTAGATATACATCAAGAGAGTCGTTTATTCAAAACTATTTAAATGATCCGAACCGTTTCCAAGGAATGGCTAGTGGTGGTTTATTTATTTTTCCGAGGTGGAATGAGCTTGATAAAAAACGATTAGAATCGTTAAATGAAGGTAACTTGAAAAAATATGCATCTGTCACTTCCAAATGGTACACTTTCTCAAACGATCTAATCACTTCAACAGGGCAGTATTACTATAGTCCAGGTTATTATACTCATGGTAATTTGTATGCATCGGATGATGGAAATTATGGATATTCATATTCTGCAAGTCGATATGCAGGCTATGGTGAGGGAAAATCTAAGCTTTCAATAAATGTATTCGAAGAAAGAACCGCATTACAGACATTACAACGTTTATTAGAATCTTACTTACCGATGATATTAATTATTTGTTGTGTATTTTTATCTGTAGATATTGTTTTGAAAGATCGATTGTATCCTTCATTATTAAAAGGTTTCCCAATTTCTGATTGGAAGAAGTTGTTGATTAAGGGTGCAGTAGCTTTAATCGGTAGTGTTGGTATCATCATACCTATATCGATAGGGCTAATTATGATTGGCATTCGTTATGGATTTGGAGATTTCGGATTACCTGTTGCTATTTATACGTTTGTAGGGGAACCAACTTATTTTAAAAAGGGTGAGTTTCTCAATACTTCAATGGGTATGTATTTATTACAAAATTTCATAATCCTTATTTTATTATTTGCTTTGATTATTTCTTTAGTTTTACTTGCAAGTATGATTATAAGAAATGAGTTTGCTAATTTGCTAGTAGGGGCAATGTTTATCTTTAACGAAATTTTCTACTTTAAACGAGGTATTGGTTTCTTTGAAGAAGTTGAAAACTATCCAACAAATTACGTTCAAGTAGGACAAATTATATCTGGTTATCGAAACTATATATACAATTCTAGTGCACTTACTTTTGATAAGGGAGTATATGTATTAGGGATAAGTACGGGTATTCTAATCTTACTTATTTTCGTCATTAGTAAATTTAAACGATATAAATTAGTCTAGTCTGGAAAAATGGAGGTTAGTTATGTTAGAACTAAGAAATATTAATGTTCAATTTAGTGGTAGAACGATCTTAAAAGATGTCAACGAAACATTTCATCGGGGTGAAATTATCGGCTTAGTTGCACCGAATGGTACTGGGAAATCGACGCTTATGAATGTGATTATGAATTACGTAAAACCCAATAGTGGTAAAGTGGTTGTTAATGAAAAATTACAATATAAAACAAAAAAAGATGAAGTTAAAATCCATGAAGTTATTTCAATGATGCCTGACCAAAGTGACTTATATAATCATTTATCTGGAATCGAGCACTTAAAGGTTTATTGCTCAATGTGGAATAGTGACACAGATTTAATTGATAAAACTATAAAAGAACTCGGTATGGAATCCTATGTGAAAAAGAGAACGGGAACATATTCATTAGGTATGAGACAACGACTTTGCTTTGCTATGCAAATTGTTTCAAATACTCCGATTATGTTAATGGACGAGGTAATGAATGGATTGGACCCGAACAATGTAAATATTATTTCGAATATTCTATTGAAGAAGAGAGAAGAAGGGAAAATTATTATAATTGCTTCCCACTTACTTGATAATTTAGAACAGATTTCAGATCGTATTTTCTTATTTAAAGATGGAGCACTGGTGAATTCGGCAGTCGTTTCAAATGGAATTGGAAAAAGTGAAATATCAACAGTTCGCGTAAAAGGACTATCAGATATCGCAAAAGAAATTCTAATTAACCAATTTCCAGGAACGAATGTATTACCATTATCAAATGGAGTTTCGCTAATTGATGTAAGTAGTTTTTCTGTTGAGGAATTATCACAACTTGTCGTGTTCTTACATGATAATAAATTTACGGATTTCAATTTCGGAAATGTGTCATTAGGTGATTTATATACGATGTTTTATATAAAAGATAATACGGAAATCAATACATCTGCAAATGCAGCAGGATTAGCGGAAGAATATATCCGATTAAAACAAGAGCTTGAAATTGTAAAGCGGGCTATGACGATTGTTGCAAGAAAATAATCAAGCTTGAAGGCTAATTAATCTATTTATATACCAATAAAAACTAACAGATTAGCAGATTAATCTGTTAGTTTTATTTTAAATATATGTACTCATTATTTATGCTAACTATCTATTGTTTAATGATCATTTTTAGATGTGCATTAAAGAAAATTGAGTGAGAGTAGTAATTGATAGAACATAAATGTAGCCATTAGCCAGATGATCATCGCTGAAACTTGATTCATCCTTTTTAAAAGCTTTCCATTTGTATCGAGTTTTCCAACTTTCTTTCCTACCATTGCGAGTGAAAAGAACCAGACCCAAGACACAACAATACACGACAGAGTAAATATCCACTTATCATAACCGAAGTAAACTAAAGAACTTGTTCCAATAACACCGATTGTGTCTAATATGGCATGTGGGTTAAATAGGGATACAGAAGCAGCAAATAAAATTTGCTTTTTGAACGTAAAGGGAGTTGGTTTTTCATTAGCTTTTGAAGGTGCTGTATCCTTCCACATTAGCCAACCCATATATAGTAAAAATAGAAACCCTATTAAATACAAAGAGGATTGAAGCCATTCAAAACTTAAAATAATAACTGATACTCCAGCAACAGCAAGGACTATTAGGATCGTATCACAGATTGAAGCCGTTATAACTGAGGGAATGGCATTTATAAACCTTTTATGAGTCGCACCTTGATTAAAAATAAAGACATTTTGTACACCTAGTGGGAGAATTAACCCAAAAGCGAGTAATATTCCATGTAAAAATGGTTCCAAGATTTCACTCTCCTTTTCTTTTAATAGAATAGTGCAATTTGCAAGTTTTGTCTTTAGCAAAAAGGAAAACGATAATAATGTGAAAGGAATCATATACATAGAGGGGTACTTATCGTGCTACAAAATAATTGAAGGAGAAAATAGTATGGTTAATAATAACTTCGAAGAATATGATAATCCTTCTCTATATGATAAGGAAAATGAAAATTATATTGCAGAGCTTCCATTTCTTTTAGAGTGGGCGTCTAAAAATGATGGTACAATTATCGATTTAGCATGTGGAACAGGTCGGGTGACGATCCCTTTAGCACAAGAGGGATACAAACTTATCGGGGTAGACATTCATAAAGGAATGTTAGAGACTGCTATTCGTAAATCCTCTAATCGAAATTTGCAAATTGAATGGGTTGAACAAGATTGTACTAATTTCAACTTAAATTTAAAGAGTAAACTAATCTATTGTGTCGGAAATTCATTTCAACATTTCTTAACAAATGAATCACAGGATCAATTCCTTTCTTCTGTAACGAACCATCTAGAAGAGGATGGGGTGTTTATATTTGGAACTAGATTTCCAAGTCCTGAAGAGCTACTGCAGCCATCGCAAGAGGAATACTGGCGATCTTATATTGATAGTGATACTAACTATACAGTTGATGTATATACATTAAGTAATTATGATTCTCTAAACCAGATACAACACTATTCAACTATTAGAAAATATAAAAACATGGAAAAGGAATTAATAGATGAATTGAAAACGAACATACGCTTGAGATATGTGTTTCCTAAGGAAATGGAGAGGCTTTTATATTCAAATGGACTTGAAATGATTCACTTGTATAAAGATTGGAATAAGACTCCAATCACTAATGATAGTTATGAAATGATTTATGTATGTAAGAAAAAAGTATGATATTTACTTTACTTATAAGTTAATTGTTTATTTTTAGAGGTGAATTTTATAGTGATCAATATTAAATTACAACCTATTGATGCTGCAAAGAAATTTGTTCAGAAGCATTATCCTAATTGTCAAGGTGCGATACTAGCAGGTAGTGTAGTGCGCGGGGAAGCAACAGCAACTTCTGATCTTGATATTGTGATATTCGACAAAACTCTCGATTCATCTTATAGAGAGTCTTTAATCGAGTTTGGGTGGGCAATTGAAGTTTTCGTACATAGCTTAACGAGCTATAAGCAATATTTTGAATTGGATTATGAAAGGGCAAGACCATCTCTGCCGAGGATGGTTTCAGAAGGTATTGTTCTTAAAGACGAAGGTGTAATTGATAGTATTAAAGAAGCGGCACAGAATCTTCTAAATAGAGGTCCAAAAGTTTGGACTGAAGATACGATTAAGCTGAAACGATACTTCATATCAGATGCACTTGATGATTTTAAAGGATGTACGAATCGCTCAGAGGAGATTTTTATTGCAAATACACTTGCTGAATTGTTAAGTGAATTTGTATTAAGAACGAATAATAAATGGATTGGTGCATCCAAGTGGGTATATCGTTGTTTAAGGGATTATGATAAACAATTTGCAACTAATTTTGTAGAAGCTTTTGATACCTTTTATAAAACAGGTAATAAAGAACAAATTATTCTAATAACTGAGCAAATAGTAAGGCCATATGGTGGTCTTTTATTTGAAGGTTTTACGTTAGGAAAGAAATAGGGGAATAGAATGAATCTATTCCTGTATTTCACTAGTTAATGGATAGCGTATGTAAAGGTATTCTTTATTTTTTTCTCCTTTTTTCATTTTCCTCATTTTTTTGAGTATTCAATGCAGTTTTTTGCTGCTCTTTCATTGAGTTTGAAATATTTGTTTCATTGATTTTCTTCTCTGTTATTTTCATTCATTTCATTTATATCTACATTGTTTTATTCTTCAACAATTGATCCAACAGAAGTAGTTTCATTTCCTCTTTCATATAATAATATTTTAAAAATTTCCAAATACTTGAAACTTTTACCAAATTATTACGACAAATTGATTGGCATCTGATATAGGTAAAAGGTTACTAGTGTTTTAGAGTTCAATAAGATTTTTTGTATTATTGTAATTTGACGTTTGGAGGTCGCCTATGTGGAACTTATTAAAAATGAATTTCATCATTGAAAAGTTGAGCAAAAAGAATATAGTTGCATTCCTATTTGTTGCTGTGTTAGTGATTGGACTTGCAGTCTATATGGAAAATGAAGATGTTGGAAATTTAGTTGCTGAAAAGACTGCTGAACATCAAAATTTAATAGCTGCAGTAAATCAGTATCAAGTTTTGGATGCTACTGAAGAAAGTGATAGTAGTGATATTTATAAAAATATAGTTCAACAAAAAAAGTTAGTTGCTTTGCAAAGAGCTGCGACAAACATGGATCGTCCTGATCTATTTGTAGATTCTGCAATTGAGCTAGCGGAGTTAAGGAAAAACTCTTTTAACCTGGAAGGATATGAAGATGTCGCTATTTATTTACCTACTAAAACGGAAAACGAGTTAGAAATGATTTTCTATGATCATTTAAAAGAATTAGACTTCCCTATATTTACAGATTCATTGTCATTCTATCAATTTTTAATTTTCTTATTTGTCATACTTGGCTCATTTTGGTATATATTTTTGGCCTTTTTTACAAGTGGCATTATGATTGATGATTTCAGACATACATCACTTATCAAGGGATACCCAATTCTATTCAATCAATATATAACTGCAAAAGGATTATCTACAATCGTTATCATTTTTGTCTTAATAATAGAGTTATTTTTATGCAGCTTACCATTAATTTTCATTAGAGGATTAGGAGATGCATCTTATCCGGTTGCTGTATTTGATGGGAACTTTGAGATCTATTCAATTGTGCAATATATTGGTATATGTTTACTTTATATGATTTGCATCGGTATATTTGTCATTCTTTTATCGATTATTCTCAATGTACTATTGAAAAATATGTATTTAACATTGTTTGTTCAATTATTCTTGTACGTATTACCTTTAATTTACCCTAGAATTATTAGCTTACTGCCCTATAATCCATTTAATTATATGAATTTTACAAGTCTATTAAGTGGACAAAGTCT
>DATMFE010000118.1:0-1549 GCA_035556295.1 Ureibacillus sp. | reverse complement strand
CCATCATTCTATGTCCCTCCCTAACCTAAATCTATTATCTCGCTTCCTTATTATATATTGATTTAATCGAGAATTCGATTTAAAACAATAAAACACCACAATAGTCATTGCATTTATGTTTCCGAAAAAGGCCTAAGTAGTATATTCCTAAATATTTCACTAGTTATCATACTCACTTTGATATAAGGCTTATCAGACAAGGACTATAGCACCATTAAAAAAGACTAGTTATTAATAGCCTTGTTCAATATATGGAGAATTGAGATGTATTAAAAATATGTCTATCGAAAGTCTAACATATCAGCTTATATAAACAAATAATTAGTACTTTTATTTGAATGGGAACAGATTTAAGGAAATTACTAGATAAATATAATTTTTGAAATTCGGATGAAAGGTGCGTAGTCTTAACAGTAGTTGCGATTTTTTTAATACTTATGTTAGATTGAAAAATAACCTCAGCAGCACCTTTTTCTTTCGTTAAAACCCAAAATAGAGCCACCCATACTTTTAGACTGATTAGAAAGAAGGGAAACGATGCCAAACGATTTTACGATTCGCTTATTAGTAACAAGCGATATTCACGGATACATTTATCCAACTGCATACCGGGATCATACGGAAAAAAACTTTGGATTAGCCAAAATAGCGACTATTATTAAAGAAAAAAGAATGACAGAAAAGATATTATTACTAGATAACGGTGACTTAATTCAAGGAAGTCCTTTAACCTATTATCATGCTAAATACAAACCAAATACTGAAAATCCTATTATTAAAATCGCTAATTCTCTCCAGTACGATTTAGCTATTTGCGGTAATCATGAATTTAATTATGGTTTGGATTATTTAAAGGACGCTATTCAACAATCCACTTTCCCTTGGCTGTCTGCAAATATTATCAATTCATCAACTAAGGAGCCTGTCTTTGGAACACCCTATACAATAAAAGTAATCGATGAAGTCAAAATAGCTATTCTCGGTATCACGACTCATTTCATTCCAAATTGGGAAGAGAAAAAAAATATTGAAGGTCTACAATTTAACGATGCTTTACTCACTGCAAAATGGTGGGTCAGTCACATCCGTCAAAAGGAAAAACCGGATGTACTAATTGTTTCCTATCATGGAGGATTTGAACGGGATTTACAAACAGGGGAACAAACAGAACGGCTAACGGGAGAAAATCAAGCCTATGCTATGTGTAAAGAGTTAGAAGATATAGATATTTTAATCACAGGTCATCAGCACCGTACACTGACAGGAACAATCAATGGCATTACATTCCTACAACCAGGTCATCACGGACGTTATATAGGTGAAATATGTATAAAGGGAACAAAACAAGAAGGATCCCTTTCAAGTATAAACTGCTCTGCCAACTTAATCGAAATAGACGAATCTATCAAGGCAGATCAAGAAACACTCTCCTTCATAGATGATTTTCAAGAAGAAACTCAAAAATGGCTTGATCAATCAATAGGAACAGTCATTGGAGACATGACCATTAAAGACATACTGCATGCACGTCTACAGGATAATCCGTATA
>DATMFE010000117.1:0-1941 GCA_035556295.1 Ureibacillus sp. | reverse complement strand
TATCATTTAAAAATAATATTATTTGGGGGATTGATTTAAAAATAAATGATCCATCCATTAACGAATGGGACTATGAAGAAAAACTATCTCAACATGGAGAATGGTTAACAGAACAAATAGGCTATCCAGAGGGAATCTTATCGGAAAATGTGTTTGAGTGGGGGAAAATCACACAGTGGTATGATCAAAGATCCAGTGATGCGGGGATTAGTATATTATATTTCCAAAGTTGAAATCTTTAGTAGGCCTTAACAGTTTGTCGTTAAGGTCTTTTTTTATACATAAATAGAGAAATGAAAGAAAAGGATGGGCTTTAGAATGAAGAAGTAAAACCTTTACAGGTGAAATCACCGGCTATAAAGATTGATTTAGAGGTTATTCATAATAATGGGAATAGAATAAAACCATAAATAATTAATTATCGGAGGGTTTTTGATGGAGCACTTTACTTATAATGAATTATTTGAAGTTATCCAGGAGGATTATCAAGAGTATTTAAATAAAAATAGAGGATATAGATATGCTATTGCTAGGGCCTTTAATGAGAATCTTGATATGGGTGATATAGAGGATTTTATTGTTTATACGGCTATTGGTGAAATATTGATTACGCATCATAAAGTATTTAACGGATATCTTGAAGCTATAACAAATAAATTAAATAGTTTTAACCCTAAAGAAGCGTCAGGAGAATTGACAGCCGTAGAGATAGAGGATTTATCTAAAAGAATTAAAGAAGTATTAGAGGGGCTCAATCATGTTCAAGTAGATTATGAGCCTAATACAGACAATAGAGATTAAAAATGAAGAACCTTTGGGAATAGTGAATTTATTCTTATAAGGTTCTTTTTTATTATTTAGCGGTCAATCAGATTATTTTTAATAACCGCAGAAGGTTCAGCCACTTGTTTACTTTGATGGGCAGATGAGTAAATCTATCATCAATGATAATGGGATTAGTCGGTATGTCCGTTATGTTTAATTTCTTGCTGATTAAACTGATTAAATCATTCAGTTCGATATCGTGAACTGTATCTAAAATATTCTTGCCAAGCATATTGGTGCCAATTTTCTTTTGAACCTTGTTTAGTGTTTCGATATTCAATAGGTAAACATTCGCGAAATCAATTTCACTTAGTTTGTTTTTGAACGTGTTTTCATCATACATAAATCTGTTGAAATAATTTTGGGGGCTCATAAAGATTCTGTATTGGTAGTAATCATCATCTGTACAGAAGAGAGTTGAGTGGCAATGGTTGCATTCAATTTCTCCTACTTGTCCATATCGTGAGCCATTGTAATGGAAAAGCCCGCTCACCTGCTGGTTACAGTTTAGACAAAAAGCAGGAGTAATGTGTGCATCGACTATACACTCACCTTTGGATTGTAAATTCATATGCACAACAATATTACTATTCATTTCTTCATTAATATCTTCTATATATCTGATTCCCATAAAATCCCCTCTTAGTTTAAAAGATTTTCTCTATTCTTTACATTGCTGTTTAGAAGTGTTGTTATCTCTCTGTTTATTTTCCTCTCTTAGCCTAGCATACTTTTTGAAAGCTTGTCATGAATGCTAAGTGATGTGCATACATATTAGGGAAATGGTGGATACAGGAGGAACGTTAGATGGAATCAGTACTTGCTCTTTTGCCTAAAAAAATTCAAGATCCGCTTCTTAGAGTACCACCGGATATTTTGTCGCGCAGTGAAGAGGTTCGCATTCGTGTTGGAAAACCAATTGAAGTAACTGTGGCAGGGCAGCCATACTTTATTCCTTATGAAGTAAGTGCACGGGATGCGGAACAATTATTAAGTCATTTGAGTCAGTTTTCGTTATATACATTAGAAGAGGAATTGAAGCGCGGCTATATAACAATTGCTGGTGGACATCGTGTTGGTCTTGCGGGCAAGGTTATTTTAGAAAACGGTACAGTA
>DATMFE010000116.1:0-1689 GCA_035556295.1 Ureibacillus sp. | reverse complement strand
GGAACTTCAATGTCACCTATCATACTTGCTTGGGTAGTTGCTGCGTTATTACGTATCTCTTTAGGGTCAGCCACAGTTGCCGCTATATCAACTGCAGGATTAGTTATTCCAATGCTGTCTCAATACGATGCTAATTTAGCCTTAGTAACTCTTGCAACTGGAGCGGGAAGTGCAATTTGCTCACATGTTAATGATGCAGGATTTTGGATGATTAAAGAATATTTCGGGTTAAGTATGAAAGAAACATTTTCAACATGGACAATACTTTCCACTATTACTTCCATAGCCGGATTAGGGTTCATTTTGTTATTAGACGCATCCTTAATTATCTCAATGATATCAACAGTTTTTATTAGCATAGTAGCAATATATTTCAGTGTTTTTTACCAACCTTTCAAGCAACCCAAAGATAAAAACGATGTTTTGGATGTATAAAGGCATAGAGTCTTCAAGAAAATAAAAGGCTAAAAAAGGCAGCCACATATGTGGCTGCCTTTTCAGCAGAATTGTATAACTAGACTATACGTTTAATTACCTTTACTTTATAATCCAATATCAGTTGTTATACTAGTTTTGCTCATATTCAATATCTCTCTGTGTAGAAGGAATAATCCATCGTTTCCTTGTAGATAAGGAAACCATTTGGATTGTTTTATAAATGCCTGCCTCTTTATGTTATATAAACAAACGATACTCATATACATTTATTGAATGGCTTTTTTAAACTTGTCACGAAATAAAACATAATTCGATAAAGAGTACATAGGAGGAAAAAACATGTTTGTTCATATAGTTCAACCTGGTGATACCCTGTCTTCAATAAGCAGCAGATATGATTATCCCATTGCGCAGCTTAGGAGAGTAAATGGGTTAGAAGAACCAAATATTGTTCCAGGTCAAGCCTTACTTATAGCTTCTTATGTGTACACAGTTCAACCGGGTGATACGATGCGGAGTATTGCTAAAAAAGCTTATGTATCTCTAGAACAATTAAAAAGGGCTAATCCGTCAGCCCATTATCATTATTTGCAGGTAGGAATGAAAATAAAAATTCCTAATATATCAGACTATATTGCAGGTACACTGGAGTATTATGCCGTTCGAAATCCAGAATTAGATCGCGATTTAATTACTGATTTTGCAACTTATTCCTCGTCCATCTCTATCTTTGAATATCATTTTGGCAGCAATGGAGATATTATGAATGATTTAAACGATTTAGTAGCGATTGAAACGACTTGGAAAAACCGGGTTACACCGTTAGTTACGATTACTAATCTAACTTCTGAAGGATTTAGTTCTGATCTTGCCCATCAAGTTTTAAATAATACTCAGGCACGAAAAAACCTTGTCGATAATATCTTTTATTTAGTATCTAGAAAAGGATACGGCGGGGTGAATATTGATTTTGAACGTGTGAAAACCGAAGATAGAGATCTTTTTACGGGATTTTTACGTCAGCTGAGTGAACGTTTAAAACCTGCAGGGTACGTACTGACCATAGCGGTTCCAGCCAAGACAAGCGAAGATATTCCTTGGTTAAAAGGGTATGATTACGGGGGAATAGGTGCCGTTGTTAACTATATGTTCATTATGGCATATGATTGGCATCATGCAGGCAGCGAACCAGGGCCTGTTGCACCTATTACTGAAGTAAAAAAAACAATAGAATTTGCGATAAAAAGTGTT
>DATMFE010000115.1:0-2195 GCA_035556295.1 Ureibacillus sp. | reverse complement strand
CTTTTGGTGAGTAGTGGCTTATGAGTGAATTCGTTCTCCTTCAATTAATGTAACCCTCCTTGCCTTCACCAGCATAAAACCCGGAGTGGGTGTCTATTTAGTCACGATATAGTATGTCGATAAAGGCAAGGGAGTGACTCTTTTGCTTATATAATTTAAATTTTCTTTTTTAACCTTTTTAAAATTATGGATAACACAATGACGTTAGGCTCATTTGTGTAAGAGCATGTTCACGTACATCTTTGAGTTATGCTGAAAGGCTGCTCACCCTTCTATTTCAATCAGCTAAATTAAAACATTAAAGTGTTCAACCTGGGATTTGTTCAATATCCTAAACCATTCTTTCTTATGTATCATTAAACGCACCTCTAAAGAAATCCTTTCACTGTTATCTCGTACTAATTTTAATCATTCACTTCCCGTTGAATAAATATTTCCTGATTCAATCCACCCTTCGCCTTCCCTGATACTTGAAAGGTGGCTGTTTCACCAGCTTTTACTTCTAGCTCTAGAGGATCAGTGATTAACCAATCTATTTTATTTTGAATTGTATAGATGCCCGGCGGTACTTCAAACACTACCTCTTGACCACGAGCTATTTTTCCTGCTGCTTGACCATTTAACAATATTTCAAAATTACGGAACATTGCGTAGAATCCTTTTTTCCTTATAACCTTTATGTATGCTATTTCAGACACTATACTTCCTCCCTTTTTCTTATTAGTTCTGTTAAATAACGTTATTGATCATAGCCTTCTTATCATGCTTATTTTGTAACATCCGCTACGGCATCCAAAAGTTGAAGACCATACTCCATATTCCTTTGGAAGATGTCAGCACCAACATTATCTAACAGAGGGTTGGCATCAAGCGCCGGTATATAAAAATACGAAATATTATAAAGCAACCATTGATTACCGTCTAAGTCATTAAGAAATTGGTTATAACGGCTCTCTCCCTATTCCCTAAATACACTCATGCTTCTAACTGCTTCTACATCCCCAGCATCACTAAGCAAATCAAATGCCTCATCCGATAATGCAAATTCTTCTGTCTCTATTCGTTTAGTATTAAAAGAATAATAGTCTAGCATCATATTGGAAATTCCATATCAGCACATTTTTCTAAACTTATACTAAAACACCTACGATATTTTATTGTAAGTAAAGAACAGAACAACTTCAAACACTTTTCAAACATCTCTTAGAAACAGCAACAACGAACCAGGACTGTCCAATCAAAAAAATCTCCTGGAATTCTTTTCCTAGGAGATTTCACATATGACTATTCTTACTCTACTTCTTGAAATTGTCCTAATATCGCTTTCATTTCTTCACTCCAAGGAAAGGATCTCCCAGTAGCTTTCGAAATTTGAACAATGGCTCCCCTGCCCGTATAGCAAACTGAGTCGTCTTCTCTTGTAATCATATAATGAAGATCCACAGACGAAGTACCAATTTTAGCTGCCTTAACGTGCACATATAAGTGCTCATCAAAAAACACTTGTTGAAGATAATCACATTGCAAATCAGCTACAACAATGATGGCATCATTGTTTGCCTCTAACCATTTTTGCATTAAGCCTAAATGCTTAAAATATTCCATTCTTGCTTCCTCAAAATACGTGAATGTAACCGTATTATTTAGATGACCGAACATATCTGTTTCCGAAAAACGAACCTTCACCTCTTGCTTAAAGGAAAAACTAGCTTGCCACTGTTCAAAATTTTCAATATATGAAACTCTACTCAAAATGCTGCCTCCTCTTATTCAATGAATGGTTATTCATTCATTTTAAAGTAAAATGTATATAATTGAAAGAATTTTACATAATATACCTAGATTTCATAGAATAGTCTCACACACCTTCCACCATAGAGCTAGAATGAAAATACACAAAAAAAGAACCTGCATCATAAGATACAGGTTCTTTTCATAAAATTGATTAAACTTGATCGCTTCCGAAGAAGTTACGGAATGATTGAATTGCAGTATCACGGTTAAGAGCTGCAATCGAAGTTGTTAATGGAATACCTTTTGGACAAGACTGTACACAGTTTTGTGAGTTACCGCAGTTAGCAAGTCCTCCATCTGTCATGATTGCATTTAAACGTTCTGCTCTGTTCATCGCACCAGTTGGATGAGCGTTGAATAAACGAACTTGTGATAATGGTTGTGGTCCAATAAAGTTTGAG
>DATMFE010000114.1:0-10249 GCA_035556295.1 Ureibacillus sp. | reverse complement strand
TACTAATCAAACTGGATATGATTTAATCAATCTCAAAATGGAACTAAGCTATTATTTAAAAAATAGTTCATCGGAAAGTGAAGATAGCAATTTCGTAAAGGGCTACCGTATAAAATCAGGTGAATCACAGATTATTACTGTTCATGTTCCTGTAGATAATGTAAATAATATCGATCTTGATAACCCTGATATAGATTTTAGTGGCCATTTTATTGAGGGTAGTAAAATAATACCTTTCGGAATAGTGGCTAATTTGAGTGTAGTAGCTGATTTGTAAGAGAATTAAACAAAACAGCTAGGTTATTAGAAAATAAGAAGAGAATATTAGAAATTCTTCGGAGCTGAAAGCTTTTTGTAAAAGATATTAGAAAAATCTACCGAAGTATTAGAAAAATCCAAAGTAATATTAGAAAAAATGAAGGCAATATTAGAAAAACTTCAGAACTGAAAGCTTTGCGTAGAAGAATATTAGAAAAATCTACCGAAGTATTAGAAAAATCCAAAGCAATATTAGAAAAAATGAAGGCAATATTAGAAATACTTCAGAGCAGATAGCTATGTGTAGAAGTTATTAGAAATATCTGCCGAAGTATTAGAAAAATTCAAAGCAATATTAGAAAAAATGAAGGCAATATTAGAAAAACTTCAGAACAAATAGCTTTGAGTAGAAGTTATTAGAAAAATCTACCGAAGTATTAGAAAAATCCAATGTAATATTAGAAAAAATGAAGGCAATATTAGAAAAACTTCAGAACTGAAAGCTTTGCGTAGAAGATATTAGAATAATTCGCTGAAGTATTAGAAAAATCCAAAGCAATATAAGAAAAAATGAAGGCGATATTAGAAATACTTCAGAACAAATAGCTTTGCGTAGAAAGATATTAGAATAATCTGCCGAAGTATTAGAAAAATTCAAAGCAATATTAGAAAAAATGAAGGCAATATTAGAAATACTTCAGAACTGAAAGCTTTGCGTAGAAGATATTAGAATAATTCGCTGAAGTATTAGAAAAATCCAAAGCAATATTAGAAAAAATGAAGGCAATATTAGAAATACTTCAGAGCAAATAGCTTTGCGTGGAAGATATTAGAAATATCGGACGAAGTATTAGAAAAATCCTGATAGTTATTAGAAAAATAAAGGAATTATTAGAAATTAATTGCGTTATCAGGCTCTAGTTCTAAATGCAAAAGATCCTTAAAACTAATCCGTTTTAAGGATCTGCATCATAATCTTCGTCACATACTCTTCTTTTTCATTTTTTACTAACGTGTCATAAATATATTCTTCAAACACATAATTTCCGAGAGTTAAATTCAGCCGTTCTAATTCCGCGAACATCTTCTCGTATGTACTGCCAATTGTTTTGTCATCCCCAATATGATATCCAATGAGGAAATCACCCTTGACTGCCTTAAAATAGGGATAGCCTTTCTTTGGATGTGGCTGCTCAATATATAAATAACTATACTTTGAATAATCTCCATTAATAACATGTTCTCGTTTCGTGATTCCACCTATTGGGTGTCCAGTATCAAGTTGCGCTACGTTTATTTCTTCAATAAATTCAGAGATCACCTTAACAAACTCGTCTGATTTTATATTTTCGATGTTTCTACTCAAATATAAAGTAGCATCAGGTAAATATTGTAGAGTCATTTGGTTAAAATCGACAGTTAAAGAATGTTCCATTAAGCCTATTTTTGTTTCAATGAGTTTTTCCTTCATTTCAATTTCTTTGCGCTTTTTCTCAATCTCTTCTTTTTGCTGATACATTAATGTTAAAAAACTTTCAGGAGATTTATTTTTCGTATATTGTTGGATGTCATGAAGTGACATCCCAAGCTCTTTCAACAAATCGATAACATAGAATAACTCAATTTGATTAATTGAATAATAACGATAGCCTTTATCGCTCTTATAAATTGGTGACAATAACCCAATTTGATCATAGTAAAAAAGAGTTTGTTTATTCACTTTACATAGTTTTGCAAATTCACCTGTTGTTAAATATTTCACAGTTTTTTTATTCATTTTACAAACACCACCTTGACTGTATAGTTACTATATACATTACGATGGATTCTGTAAAGAATATGGATGCATTCAAATTTGGAAATTGTTTTTGTTTTAGTAAGGAGAATTAAAAAAAATGAAGTCTTACAAATTAACATTAGGCTTATTGTTATTCAATTTATTTATAGCCTTTTTAGGGATTGGTTTGATCATACCAGTCTTACCTACACTAATGAATGAATTGGGAATCAGTGGAAAGACCATTGGTTCGTTAACCGCTGCTTTTGCAATTGCACAGTTAATCTTTTCACCAATTGCAGGTAAAGCAGTCGATAAATATGGTAGAAAGATCATATTAGTAATTGGTTTATTTATCTTTGGCATCTCGGAATTTTTATTTGGGATGGGAAAAGAATTATGGGTTTTATTTATCTCTCGAATATTAGGGGGAATAAGTGGTGCATTTATCATGCCCGCAGTGACAGCTTATATAGCTGATATTACAACAACAAAAACCAGACCAAAAGCTCTTGGCTATATGTCAGCAGCCATAAGTACAGGATTTATAATTGGTCCTGGAATTGGTGGATTTTTAGCGGAGTTTGGTACACGGGTTCCATTTTACTTTGCTGGGATTCTTGGTACTGTAGCAGCGATTTTAACCATTATTTTCATAGCTGAACCAGAACGTGTATCAGAACCAGAAAATTCAGAACATGCGTCAGAAAACGCAAAACAAGGATTTAGAAAAATATTTGAACCAAAATATTTTATTGCGTTCATATTAATCTTTATTTTATCGTTTGGTTTAGCAGCATTTGAGTCGTTCTTTAGTTTATTTGTGGACCACAAATTTAAATTTACTCCAACAGATATCGCCATTGTCATTACAGGTGGTGCGATTTTTGGAGCAATTTCACAAGTGCTTCTATTTGATCGTTTAACACGAAAATGGGGAGAAATTAAACTAATACGATATAGTTTAATCTTATCTGCAGCCCTTGTTTTTCTAATGACAGTGGTACATTCGTATTTCGCAATTTTACTTGTGACATTTATTGTTTTTGTCGGGTTCGATTTATTCCGTCCAGCTGTAACAAACTATTTATCTAGCATTGCTGGTAATGAGCAAGGGTTTGTTGGTGGAATGAATTCTATGTTTACGAGTTTAGCGAATATAAGTGGTCCAATAATAGGTGGAATGTTATTTGATATTGATATCAATTATCCCTATTATTTTGCAACGATTGTGCTAGTTGTTGGGATCTTCATAACAATGTTTTGGACGAAACAATCCAATCAAATGAAACAATCTAAAGCTAAGGTTGCAATTAAATAAGTCGAAAGTGCGTTGCTTCTGAAGTGGAGCAGCGCATTTTTATCGTTAAAATTAAAAGATAGTTACACTTCAAAATTGGGTTTTCGAAGTACACTATAATTATTGGAAAAAATGAAACTATCATCCATCCGAATCCGTCTATAATATAATGCGTAGTTTACTTATATCGATTGAGGGGGAGCGTTTTGTTAAAATCAGAAACTTTATATATTGTATTGCTATTTATTATCGTACTTACAGGCTGCATTGATCCTAATATAGAATCATCAACTGAAGAACTTAATTCAATCCAACCTCAGACTTCACAAACATCTAATGATACCGAAATTACTTCTTCTACTCTGGAACAACCCACTATCGATCGGAAATCTCAAATTCTAACAGATCCAGATTTTCATTATATTAGTGATTATCTATTTGGCATAAAAGATGAAATACTTTTTATATCGAAAGACAGTGTAAATGAGTTTGCAAATCAAAATCTCCATGGATTTGGATATTTGACCAAAGTTCATGCGAGACATTTTGCAGCATTAGAAGAAAATCCAGAAGCTGTTGCGAAACTGGATACGATGGCGATTCTTGCTGAAACTATTCAGCGGGCGGAAAATACAGAAGATATTATCGAACAGTTGGTTGAATTAAATAACTTAATAGACGAACTAGCTAAAATTTTGAATGTAAACCGTACTACTTCTAATGAATTAAGAACACAAAAGTACTCAGAAGAATTAAATAAAGAACTTCAAGCGAGAGAGGATGTAACTGTCGTAGAAGATCCTTCAATATGTAAAAGGGAAGAGGTTTACTGCTTTGTTTATGAGCAAACTTTAAACACGATTGTAGAAATGAAATTAGATGAAGCACAAATGCAATTTTATAATTTAATGCTTTCCTATCAATTACCAGAAGCGCCTCCTGAAGGTGATGAACCAGAAGGATATTCCGGGGTTGTAGTTTATGATAATGGATACTCATTTTACAAAGACTCAAAAATGCTATTTTCTGCACCTGGTTATTCATTGGAAACAACCAAACCAACAGAAGATCAATATTTTGGCATAGTCATGACATGGGTTCAACTAATTGGAAAAGTAACTTATCCTGGAACGTTTGATACGATAGAACACGCGAAATCAAATCTAGATGGAATGGTAACTCTCAAACAATTCGCAAAAGACAAAGTTGTGTTAGATTGGATTGAAGATACTACAGAAGCGCTTGAAAAATATATAGAATCTGAAGAGGATGAAGCGTTGCGTATTGAAGCGTGGAAACAATTAAACTACCTTGGGAATGTAGTTGATGTGTATATGTATGAAAATGAGTTTTATTAAACAGGTGAGGATTCATTCCAGTAATGGAGCTGTTGGACCTGAAGTTATTGTTCATTTGAAAATTAATAAATGAAAATCCAAAGAAACGAAATGCATTTGGATTTGCTAACTATTATTTTACAAACTAAGGCGTTAATCCAAGAATGAAGGATTAATGCTCTTTTTGTTGAACTTGTTGTATCAATAGGGTTGGTTCCCTTATGTAATTGAAACTATAAAATTTACTTTGGGACTAATTAAAAGGAGGATATAAATGAAAGAGGTATTTATTTTATTCACTTTAATTAGTTTTTTATTAGTGGGTTGTTGTGTAGAACAAAATTCTCAAACTGTTACAACAAACAGTTCACTTCACAACTATGATTTTGAAATGATAACCAACGCTTTAAAGATTCATCCTGATTTCCCAAAACTAACTCTCAGCGAATCATCAATAACAGAAGAAATTATTCAAGGTGAAAACAAGTATACAGTAACGTACTCATGGAAAACAGAAGTAAATTCGCATGGGCCAACAATCACCACTGACCCAAAGAATGAAGATATAGAAGTGTGGACGGAGGAGACATCAACAGATTATTTTATCACGCTGATTAAGGAATGGGAAACTAATAAGGGGACTGTGAAAAGTTACTGGAAGTATAAGTACATTCCTCAAACCAACGAAATGAAATTGGTTGAGAGTGAGGATGTCGGCAATTTAGTTAACGCTACTAGTCGAAATATGCCAAAAGATATGCCAAGTGATTTTGGTTTCTCTATTCGGTTCGGTGTTCAAAAAAAGAATGAAATTAATAATTTGAAGGCACTGTGACAAAGGATTTGATAGCAGACGGTACTATAAGTACTGAGATAACCTTAACAGATGAAGAAATGAATAATATTTATAGTAAAATGCAAGAAATTAATATACTAGAAATGAAGAAATTTAAACCTGATCTTATAGATGGGTTCGTTTGTAAACAAAAACCGTATGAAGAAGATGTGTGGAAGATTATTATGAACGGCGAAACCATAACGGATTATATTTCAGGAGAATACTGCAATCCTACAAATGATGCGAATCAATTATTAGATTTAAGAAAATATGTTTAATATAATTGAAAGTAAGGATGCGTATAGATCACTCCCAGAAACTGATGGAGGGTATGAATAGTTAACAAAGGTGTTGATCCAAGAAGGAATTGAAGAGAAATCTTTTAATGGTTAACAACTTTATTAGATTTTCGGTGAAGTTTCTGCAAAAAAACCATTTAGAACGATGATAAGAAAAGGTTCTAAATGGTTTTTGTTTCTAACTCGCATCACTTTACCTATTTCTCTACAAAAAAAGTTATTATAACAAATAATAAAAATGCAAGTAATAGAAGCGATCCACCAATGATGAAGAAAACCATGACGAAGGTTTCGTTTAGGTTAAATGGATTTAAGTTGTACATCCACATTCCAAACGTTAAGCCGAATGCGCCAGTCATCGCTAATATCCCGTGTGTCGTTACTAATTTTTTATATTTTACACGGTATACCTTATAGAAAATCCCCCAAGCAAAAACCGATAGCCATCCAACAAGAAGAATGTGAGCGTGAATAGGACGAAGTGAATAATCCATATTACCTGACATTTTTGACCCTATAAAAGTACCAATTATGCCAAAAATAGCTGCGAAACGAATTAAACGAATACTCCATTTTTGTTCCATCATTAATCCCCCTAAAAATATGTTTGAATTGGTCAAGCTAGTTCATAGAGTATCAGATGAATATAAATTTTATATGAACAAAAGGGAATTATTACCGATAGGTACATTTAATGTAACTCTCAGGGTTGAAATTGACATTGTAAAAAGAATCTTCGCCCGTTATCCGATTATGGCCATTTATTTAATATGGGAAGATTTTATTCTACTTGTAAAAATAAACACCCACATTATTAATTCATTTTTTCTAGGATACTATTTACTTGCTTTTGAAGTACATCTACAATGGCAGCAATGATTGCTGTTGCTAAAATCCCCATTAGACAAAGTGCTATAGGACCTGCCGCGTCATCATTCACGATCATCGCATACACCCTTAAGTAAACTATTACGAACATAATGAAGAAAATAATAATTAAAGCGCATTTTTTTATAACCTTCAAAGATTTAAGAGATAACTCGGAAAAAGCGTTATTTCTACTGATATTATTCAATAGTTTATATGCATGATATAAAGCCACAAAAAACGTTATACATACTCCATAAGCGCATATTAACAATGGATAGATCGAGTAATCTCCGGGGTGAACGATCGAATCTCTAATCGCGGCCACAGGCAAGAAATAAATACATACGGCAATTACCGCGGTTCCAATAAGAAAAGCAATCACCTTTAAGAAAAAAGTTGAATCAAGTTTAACATTCATTTGATGCACCTCGTTGATTTATTGATAATGTGATTTTATTACAAATATTATCGATTATCAATAAATATATTTTGTTTTTCAGTACATTATTATTGTTATTTGTATAATCGTTCTGTCCTCCCCATGATCCAAATCTTTCTGATTATTATGGAATTGAAGTAAACCCTGGATGGTTTGATAAGAATCAAATCAGAGAAGGGGATTATGTAAACTTTGATTGAACACTTTCATCTCTAAAAGCTAGTGGTGAAAGTATTCAATTGATATTACCTGAAAAGAATGTGAAGTAAAGTCACGAACATAGGCTTATTCCAAGAAGGATTAATTTCCATTTTTGTTGAATTTATCGTACTAATGGGCTTGAAAGTTAATTATCATTACAATTTTTAAGGGGATTAAAGAAGTTGGAATTGGGGGTGAAGTAAAGTGGGAGGAATATTGATAGGGATTCTCTGCTTAATGGTTTTGTATGTAGTAATTTTTGCAGCCGTAAAGGAAGCCATAGATAAGTCGGTCGTAGGTCAAATATTAATAAAGAAGTATGGTGCAATAGAGAAAATCGAAACGATTAGTGATGAAGAAATTGAAAAGGGATTAGAAGACGGTCAAAGTAGGTAATAATCGTATTGATTTGTTGATTAAACGGACTTTACATTGTTTTAACTTAAATGGAAAATATATACTTATCGCTTTTAAAGGAGCATTTAAAATGAACATAAGAAATTCAGCAAAGGCAGTCATCGTAAAAGACGGGAATTTATTGGCCATAAAGATACAAGAAAAGAATAATACATATTATATTTTACCTGGCGGTGGCCAAGAACATGGTGAAAATCTTCACCAAGCCTTAGTGAGAGAGTGTAAAGAAGAGTTAGGCGCGGAAGTTGAAATTGGGGAATTAATCTTTGTACGTGAATACATTGGAAAAAACCATGATTTAGCAACTTATCATGCGCATGCACATCAAACAGAATTTATGTTTTTGTGTAATGTTCAACAAGATATATTTAATGGAGATCATCCTGATAAGGGGCAAGTAGGCACAGAATGGTTACCTATTAATAAGTTGCTAGAGTATAAATTATTCCCCCAAGCATTAAGAGCGCATTTAATTTCATATTTTAATAGTGAAAAAACTACAACATATGTAGGCGATATGAATTAATTCTGAGAACTCCTTTCTTCTGCTATGTAGAAGGGGTAATTCTACAATATTTTAGTGCTAATTTTTTGAAGCTCTTGAACAAACGGAACAGGTTAGTAAAGCAAAGATGACAAAGTTTTCTTGAAGAAAGGGAGTTGAAATTGAATGAGAAAATACTTAGGGATAGTATCCATCATAATCCTAATTGGAACATATTTACTTTTAGAATCTCTCGTTGGAAAACAAATTGGACATTTATGGGTCTTGGTAATCGTCATTGGATATTTAGCATCAGCAATAGCATCTTGGTATAGCAAAAACGGTTTTTGGAGAAAAGCATCAGCGACTATATTGATTGCACTGCCTGTGGGCTATCTGGTAATTATCGGGCTATTTATGTTTGGAGTGTCTGGTTTTTAAATAATTATTTACTCAACTAAGAGTTGCTTTAATCCAAGAAGAATAATGTCCTGTTTGTTGAAGTTATTTAATACTATCGAGAGCAGGTTTGTTGAAGAAAAACAAAAGCAAATCATATTAGGTGGGGATAATAGAATGAGAATTTTATTAGAATTACTTCGAATATTATTTATTTTAGGAATATTTTTTGCTTTAGGTTGGTTAGTTATAGGAAATATTTATAAATTGAATGAAGTAACTGAGTCTTATTCGTGGCTTGGTGCAATAGCCATTTTATTACTTATTTTTGTTTTGTATAGGAATAAGTTGCAATTTTCAGGGTGGTATAAGGGAAAAGATGTGGCGAAACTTCCTAAATCTGTTACAGTAACACTAATTTTCATCACTATATTGTTAATCATTTTACCATTTCTATTAAGTTCTATATTTAGCTAACAAGGGTGTTGATCCAAGAAGGATTAATGCCTTTTGTTGTTGAAGTAATTGAACAAACGTGGCCAGACTTAGAATTTGGTTTCGAGCTAGAAGAAATGGAGGTAATACTATGCTTATAATTAAAACAGTTATTTTATGGATTATTATATCAACTATAATTAATGCATATCTAATGTCCTTACCCATACCTGTATTACGCAAAAGGGATTTTCCAGCTAACTATCTTATTCAGCAAAACAATCGAATAGATTTTCAGAATAATACGGAATGTGCAGCATTTTCAACAGCGTATTTGTTGCGCCATTTTGGAATAGAGGCTGAAGGGGGAGCGTTATATAAGCATTTTCCTAGTAAAACAGGGACTGGTACTGTATATCCGAAGGGAATCCTTAAGGTATTAAGAAAAAACGGCTTAATAACAAACTACTATAAAGGAAAAATAAATACATTAAAGTACGAAGTTAGTAAGGGAAATCCTGTTATTGTTTTTATTAAAGTACAGAAAGATCGTAATTATTTGCATTTTGTCCCAGTTGTAGGCTATGACGAGCAGCATGTTTACCTTTCAGAATCATTAAAGCATCTGGTGAATTGTAATCATGAAGGCAAGCGATATAATCGAAAAGTTCCCATTAATGAATTTAAGAATCTTTGGAATATAAAAAGAATTCATATGCTTTTTTATAGCAATACCTACATAGCAGTCGAAGGAGCCACAAAGAGCTAAATGACGAAGGATTTTATTATAACAAACGATTTACAAATTATGGTATTAATAATCTTATTATTAGTTTCTTGTGTATTTATTGATATATTCAAGGTTTGCAGTACATAATAAGGTTTACTTCAGTAAAATAAGGTATACTATTTTAGTTGATTAGATTCTCTTTAAAGACATGAAAAGTAGGTGAGCTAAGTGGGGAAATATCAATTGGATACCAAAGGTAAGGTAGCTGTAACAAAGTTTCATGAGAAAAACAAGCCTGCCCAATTTGATAAAAAGCAGCAACTTGAAAAAATACGCGCGGAATATTTAAAAAAGAAGCAAAATCAATCAGATAAATATGATGAATAAATATACATCGTAAGAATAAAGTTATCCTAGTTTCTTCTTGAATTAACCAAGGCTTTAGTAAATTAACATCTTCAAAAT
>DATMFE010000113.1:0-25051 GCA_035556295.1 Ureibacillus sp. | reverse complement strand
GTCGGTGTTAATGTTTGCAGTAAGAACCTTTGAGAGTGGTAATTGATCATACATTCGAGATAATTCGTCGCCTGGATCTATCGTTAGATTCTCCTCTTTTATAACGTTGTTAGATTCATCGGCGATGGATAGAGTGAGCTTTTGCTCTATAGCTGATTCATTTTTAATTTGAACTAAGGATACGAGCTGACCGCCCTCTTCAGTAGCTGCTAATTTCGTAATCGTAACATTACTTAAATTCTTCTCCGCACCCTTCACAACCCACTTCACTCGGTTATTTTCAATTGGTAGTTCACTTCGCTCTACGAAGTCTGTAAACAAATAGATAGAGCTAGAGGCTTCTCCAACAAAGGCTTGTGCTACATCGATTGCTTTAGATAATTGTTCATCTTCATAAGTGATCTTTAAATTTTCAATTTCCTTATGTATGAGCGTTTTATCTGTTTCCTGGCGTAGTACTACATTTGGTTCCTCGCCTGTTGTAATAATGGTTAATGGTCGCCCTTCTATCTCTGAAACAAGTGCTTTCATTTCCTCTTTGTGATGGTCGAAAATAGATTGGTCTTTACCAGCGAGCATCGTAGCGGAAGTATCAACAATCCAAATCACTTGTTCTCCGGCAACTTCTGACTTATTAAAGAAAGGGTTCATTAATGCCAGGGTGAATAATACTAATGCAAGCAACTGAAAATACAGCAAGGCATTCCTTTGGAGATGTTTTAGATATGGCGAAACTCTTGTTTCCTGCATCACTTCATCCCAAAATAGCGTAGAGGAAATAGACTGGTCTTTATATTTCTTACGGAAGAAATAATAGATTAGGACGGTTAACGGAAGTATTAAAGTCCACATATAAATGAGATTACTAAAACCCATTGATCATCACCTCACTGTACCATGCGAGCTTTTAATAATTTTTGAAAAATCGCATTTTGTAGACCTTCTTCTACAACAAGTTGAATTGTTCGGATACCAAAACGGCCCGCAATTTTCTCAAATTGCATTTCATGCATTTCTCTAGTTTTTACATACTCATCGATTACCTTTGTTGACATTGAAACATTAGAATCTTGATTTGTTTCGGCATCAATCAGACGTATATCACCTGTATACGTTGGATATAATTCTTCCTTCGTTACAATTTGAATACAGCGGATATCCCCAGCAAAACGAGGTACTCTTTTGAAAAACTGCTCCCATTCCTGAATTGGTTCCAAACCATCTGTCACAATAAATAAAACGGTACAATCCTTTGGTACTACCTTTAATCCTTCTGATGTAAATGACCCATTGAATACCGCTTGTTCTATTTCAGAAACAACCTGCAAGAACCCTTTTCGATTTGTTGCGCCTTTTTTTCGAAACATAGGTTTCTTATCATCTTCTTGTAGATAAGAAAAAGACAACCTGTCATCTCGATTTAGTACCATTAAACCGAGACTCGCTACAATTTGCCTTGCAAAAAGCCATTTGTTTGTTTCTCCCATTGACTTAGTGGAGTCTAATAAAATATGAACACGCATCTCCTGTTCATCTAAAAACCGTTTGATAAAAAATTTTTCCGTTCGTGCAAACACATTCCAATCCACTTGCCTAACATCGTCGCCCAAAGTATATTCACGGAAATCCGAAAAATCTAGTGATGCTCCAAATCTCGCAGAACGGTGAGAACCTTTATGTTGCCCGCGCAACTTCGAAGTAGTTGAAATCGAAAACCGACTTATTTTAGCAATCCAGTCATCTGGTAAAAGAAACTTTTCGCTCATCATAATCGAACGCCCTGTTGCACTTTTGTTAAAATATCCTCAATCAAATCATCTGGAGTTTTACCAGAGGCTTCCCCTTCATAGTTCAACATAATACGGTGTCTTAATGCAGGTTTTGCAACAGACTTAATATCTGCAATAGATACATGGAATCTACCATTCAGAACAGCACGGGCTTTAGCTAACTTTAATATACTTTGCAATCCTCGTGGTCCACTTCCGTACAGAATAAATTGTTTTACCTCAGGTAATACCTCATCACCTTCTGGATGAGTAGCAACTACTAGATTCACAGCATACTCCAACATCTCATCAGCAACCAATACGTCCTTTACCATTTTTTGCGCTAATAGTAGACGGTCACGATCCATTACTTTATTGAGTTCAACCTCCTGCGTACCGGTTGTTCTTTTCATTATTTCCATCAGTTCATGCTTTGTCGGATACTTAACTAAAATTTTGCATAAAAACCGGTCCATTTGTGCTTCTGGTAATGGGTAAGTACCTTCCATTTCTATAGGGTTTTGCGTTGCTAATACAAAGAATGGTTTCGCTATTTCCTTCGTTTCGCCTAAGATTGTAACAGTCTTTTCACCCATAGCTTCTAAAAGAGCACTTTGAGTTTTAGGCGTGGCACGATTTATTTCATCAGCAAGGACCATCTGACTAAAGATCGGACCTTTTTGGAATACAAACCGTTGCTTTCCTTCTTCTGTTCGCTCAATAATATTCGTCCCAGTAATATCCGAAGGCATTAAGTCTGGTGTAAATTGAATTCGCGAAAATGATAAATCAAATACCTCTGAAATTGTACGTATGAGCATCGTTTTACCAAGTCCTGGTAACCCTTCAAGTAATGCATGGCCATCTGCTAATATGGAATACAACGAATACTGAATCGCTTCTTCCTGACCAACAATAAATCGACTAATTTCACTTTTAACTTGCTGTAATTGTTCACTTATCTCCTGATAATCCTGTTCGCTATAAGCCATTTATTTACTTACTCCTCTCGTTCCTACTCTATGGAGCTAAAATATGATTGCACAATCGTTTGTAAGTCCTTTGGTAACTGCATTCTCTCTGAACTTTCCATATAACGGTTCTTATATTGACCAATTACTTCTTCATATGGACGAATAGTTCCCTTTGTTACTGGCACTGGACCTTCTTTCTCCCCAATAGGTGTTCCATCTCCAAGAGTTCCCCCATCGACGACTGTCTCTTGATTCTCTCCGATTCGTTCAGGAATGGATAAATATGTTTTACTTCCTTGGCCAAATCCGGCACCGCTACCACCAGTCCCAGAACCTTGCCCACCGTTACCACTGCCATTTCCCTGACCTTGGCCCTGCCCTTGCCCTGAACCCGAACCTTTTCCTTGACCAGAACTACCGCCTTGCCCCTGTGACCCGTTCGCCCCTTGCCCCTGAGAGCCATTGTTTCCACCTTGGTTATTCCCATTAGCTTGGCTGTTTTGTCCATTGTTTTGCTGATTAGAAGAACCATTTTGTTGATTGTTATAATCATTTTGGCTCTTTTCATCATTTTCCGAATTGCTTTTCCCTGATGCAGTTGAATTTGATTCTTGTGCAATAGCATTTTTCAAATCAAAGCTTAGAGATTTCCCAAGCTTACTTAAGGCAGTTTGAGTGGAACTTGCACTATTTGCTAATGCACTTTGAATTTCTTGCAATGCCTTTAGTTGTTCCTTTTCATTTGCAGTTAAATCATCAGATGATCCCTCTTCGCCTTTTCCTGCTAAACTTTGCTTTTTCCGCAGGTTCTGTTCTTGTAATTTTAGTTCCTTTTGCTTTTTAACGACCTCTCGCAATGCTTCCTCTGAGCTATCGACTGCTTTTAAGTTACTTAACAGCTCTTGTAATTGCGTTTTGACTTCTTTATTAACAGTCTTTTTCTCTATTTGGGCTACATCTTTTTCTAATTCGTCTACAACTTTATTTTCTTTTTCAATGTTGATCGCTTCTGTTTGTGTTGGAGAAGGGAAAATATAAAGTGCGCCAACAACAATCATCATTAGAACTATTGCAATTAATGCTTTCGGTCTCCAAAGTTGTCTTTTTCTTTGCTTAAATTGAGCAAAGGAATGTTCAGATGCCTTTTGAGCCTTTTGCAAGATCGAATCGACTAAAGGATTAGTCGACTCTTTGAATGATAAAGAGGTCATCAGTTCATTGTGAGGATAAAAGGAATCAAGACGAACTAACGCATCATGCATTTTCACTCGATTCCACCAAATATAAATGATTACTCCAATAATGACACTAATACCACTAATGAACGCAATATTGCTATAGTACGGGAAGACAAATAGTCGAGAGATAAGAAGAATCGCCGTATAAATAGTCATCGCTAGTAGTAGACCGTATTGTACACTAGGGATTGATTTCTCGATGTTTAAACTTCTTTTCGCTCGCATAACAAAATGCATCAATGATTTACGACGATCCATTTCTTTTCCTCCTTATCTGTTATTCTTCATATTTGCACGTAATTTACGTATAGCAATCCATAAACATACAACCGTAATTAAACTATAAAAGATTACATACACAATCCAATTCGGGATCGTCATGCCTGTCAAATCTGAAAGTTCATTTGCTAATGGTGGGTAAAGAATCGTCAACATTAATGCACCAGGATTAATGCAAACCCAAAAATACGTAATTGGCGAACTAGGATTTGCTGCTCCGATAGGCATAGTTGGCATCCCACCAGGCATTCGATCTAGTGAATAGCCTACAAAGAAAAAGAAGGCCGTAACTGCACCTAAAAAGATCATAGCCCCATAGGTTGCAATCATAGATACAATCGTCTTTTTTGTTATGGTTGAAAACATAATCCCAATACTACCAATGGCTACTACTGTTAAAAGATATGAAAGAAAAATCGTAATTAATTGTGCAGGTGAAACTCCCCCAAATAAAAACACAATACTATACAAAGGAAGTCCTGCGATGAGTAATAAAATTAAAAATGCAATCGAAGACAATAATTTTCCAATGATAATTTGCGTTGAGCTTTGCGTCGTTGTTAACAAAATATTTAATGTCTGCTTTTCTCTTTCAGAACTGATTGCTCCAGCAGTTAGCCCTGGCGTAATAAACATTACAAGTGCCATCTGGAGAACAGAAATTACTGCGAACATTATAAAGCTTTCACTTGGTCTAAAGAAACCAGTACCAGTAAATTGGGTATACACACTTAGAAAGCCCCCAACAAAAATGAATAATAGGATTAAATAAAACATTAACCCTGAAAAGCTTTTAAAAGCACGGAATCGTAATTTTAACTCCTTCAATAAAACAGGATTTGAGAATCGATTCATTATCCTTCCGCTCCTTTCGTGATGGCCATAAAGACATCTTCTAAATCTTTTTCATCCACTGTAAGCGAATAGATTGGAATATTTGAAAGGAGTGCTTTACGTAAAAGCTCTACTTGCTGTTCATCAGTACCTCTATAAGTAAAGATAATTTCCTTTTTCTCTTCATTTAGTTCAATTCCTGAGATAAACGGATCCTCCTCAAAGAAAGTGCGGGCAGTAGCTAGTTGATTAATTACCTTTACCTTTATTCGCTTATCACCTTGCAATTGAGCTTGGATCGTTTCCACATGGCCATGAGCAATGAGGTTTCCTCTATCAATTACGACGATTTCATCACACATTTCAGATAGCTCAGGTAATATATGCGATGAAATCAGAATAGTTTTTCCCATCGATTTTAAATGCTTTAATATATCACGCATTTCAATTCTTGCTCTTGGATCTAATCCAGAGGCAGGTTCATCTAAAATTAACACCTTTGGGTCATGAATAAGAGCTCTAGCTAAACATAAGCGTTGCTTCATCCCGCGAGATAATAAATCAACATATTCAGAACGTTTTTCTGTTAAATTAACCAACTCTAGTAACTCTGGTATTAACACTTTTCGTTTTTCACTAGGTATACCATAACTCGCGCCGTAAAAATCTAAATATTCATCAGCCTTCAATTGATCATATACCCCAAAGAAGTCAGGCATATAGCCAATAAGTTTTCGTACTTCTGCTGGATTTTTTGTAACACTTTTCCCATGAATTGTCGCATCACCTTCTGTTGGTGAAAGAAGAGTGGCTAAGATTGAGAAGATTGTTGATTTCCCTGCACCATTTGCGCCAACAAAACCACAGACACTTCCCTCACCTATGGAAAGTTCAAAGTGGTTCAATGCAACAAATGAGCCGTATTTTTTTGTTAACCCTTTGATTTCAATCATTCTTTTGCCACCCCACTTATTTCAACTTCCGGTAAAATTACAGGAAGACTTAAATCACCTTTACTAAGGATTTGGAAAATAACACGGCCATCTTCAGATACATAATTGCTCGAATATATTTCTTCTAAATTCGTAATGGGTTCATATTCATTTGTTTGTACATTCAAAATCGAAACCTCTAAGCGATCTTCATTACTGGTATAGGCGATTTCGTTCCAATCCGCTTGATCTTTTAAATTATTTGGAATCTCAACAATATACGTATATTCACCAGGTTCTAAATACCATTCATTTGTTGTCTCATTTGTAAGTTCGGCTAATCCTGTTTGACCAATCATATCAATAGACTCTGTAAGAATGTCGCTACCTAACGTAATATCTCCTGAATACTTCACATCAGGGCTAAATGGTTGTGCTATATATGAAATTGGTGAAATGCTAGCATTTCCTTCATGTTGCACGCCAACAAGTGCTTGATCGGTCCAACCAATGATAACGGGAAGTCCTCTTTTCTCTGTTAACCCAGCTGCACCATATTTAGCCTTTTCTAAACGAATCGGCATAATTTCATCCTTTGATTGGGGATAAGAATAACTGTAATTTGTATTTGTAGGCTCAACAAGTACCGCGCTTTTTAATAATTCAGTTACACTGATTGTTTCACCAGGTTTAATTGTTCCAACAGCAATTTCATTATTTCCAGACCAAATTGCCACATCTTTTAGCTCAAAAGGATATTGATTTGTAATTGTGCCATCAAGAAGATTATTTTGAACAGATAAATCGACTTTGAGGCTTCCTACATTTGGTATATCCGTTGCTCCAATAAATGATTGGACAGACCAATAATTTAAATTCTTAAATTGTAGTGTAGAACCATCTCCGTGATGTTCAACATAAGACCTATCGTGTAAACTTTCCGTTGTAGCATCCTGGTAACCTGAATTATTTGTAGCCATTGCTGATGTATTTCCATCTAATTGGAATGTAAAATTCCCTCCGCGATTAGTTAAAACGGATTCAATGTAATAACCAGATAAATTATTATCTTCTGTTACCTGGTAATACGCGGTTTGTTGAATTTGAGATTGGAATAGTCGATCTTTTGCACCTATGATAAATAAAGCAATTGATAGTGCAACAGAAATGACAGGGATAATCCACCATGCATGTTCCCGTTTATCAAATTTCTTTAGAATGAAATATAGGATTGGACCTATGATCAATATATAAATGAGAACAATGATAACTAATGACGTTACGGATATTTCAAATGAAGGGAACAGTTCATTAACTGAGCCTACTTCATAAGGCAGATAATCTAAATAATTACCTACAAAAGTAGGGGATCCTCCCTTTAATGGCTGATTAGAATCTAAATGTAGAATCGTAGCGAGTAATTTTGCATACCCATTCATTGAAGCAAGTGGCTGATCACCTAGGGAAAATGTTGTTTGTATGATTTGACCATTACCTAAATTTGAAGTAGCTGCAAGAATGACTCCATCTGTTTTAATTGATGATGCACTATTCTTTGTTTCTTCAGCTTTGAATATTTCGACATCATCGGTAAAAACGCCCCCTTTTGATACGGCCTCTAGCCCTTGTTTTGAAACAGTTGTACGTGCATTGGTTAATGTTAATGGCAAATAATCCTGAAAAATTTGTATAGAGGAACCAACTTGGTCAGATGCACCAACAAGTAGAGTGCCCCCTTGTTGCACCCACTTAAAGATTGCCTTCTGCTGTTGCTCTGTTAACTGTGATATTCCCACTTCATCAAGCGCTAAGACGTTAGCCATTGCTAACCCTTTAACATTCGTTGGAAACTCAAAATTTTCAATTGAATTCAAATGATATACTTCAGCACTGTTCGTTGAATATTGACCTAGCTGTAAAAATGCTGCTAGTCGGTCACTGTTTTCTGTTAATGTATAAATGGTTGGTGTACTTAGATCAAAGATTTTTGGCCTTACTGATTTATCTCCAGTAAAATCAACAATTTTTCCCTTCTCAATTCCACCCTCATAAAAATAAAAATATTGATGATTTAGATTCATAAACGAATAATCTGCTATGCCATCTAAATAAAGTTCAATAGTTTTCGTTTCACCTTCTGCAATATCAAGTGAGTATACTTGGGCTGAGCCAGCATTATATGAAACAGCTGTATCAACAACCAAATCACCTGAAAAAGCTGTTCCATTATTAGTAATGGTTAACTTTAATGGGAATGGCGTATAGCTTTTTATATTATTTGCGATCCCCATCTCAGCTTTGACATCTAAATTGGGTGCTGCACTGGCATTATTTAATGGAATAAAACTAAAAATAAATGCAATAAGCAAAGCGAAAAAATAATTCCTATTCAAATGAACAACTCCTTCATATTCCTACTAATAATTAGTACGTTTTTATAAATACTTTGTTCCATTTATTTCCCTTCTTAAGAAATTGTTCGTGTACTATTACATTTTTAATCAAACATGGATAGAAATCAAATAAGGTTACTAAGATACAAATGAATATAAAAAAGGAACCCACTACAAATTAGTGGATTCCATAATAAAAAAAGCTCGTCATTTAAGACGAGCGTTCATATGCACATTAAAGCCGTGCACCTTCCTTCGACTGCCGCACATAAGCGTTACTCTTGTCGCCAGCTCGGGTCAGGCTACCCCGCGGCACATGGGTGAGACCACTTAATGCTGCTTCCTTCCGGACCTGACATAGTTCATGGGTACCCATTGCGCAGGACCCGACCGTCAACGCTACGTGCAAGAGGCAGACCCTACATGCGGTCAGCCTCAGAAAAGGACTTCAGTCTCGCTAGAGCGGATTGCGAGTTACAGGGCACCGCTACCTCCCCACCTAGCACGGCAACTATTAGTATACTGTACTTTATGCTTAGAATGCAATGTTTAGATATGGAAATTTATTTTCACGAAAAATTTTTATAAAAAGAGATTCTTTATTGAATTTTTTGGTTGACCATGGGTGATTATCATGATATATTAGTTCTTGTCTAATACGGAGGCGTACCCAAGTGGCTGAAGGGATCGGTCTTGAAAACCGACAGGCGGGTTAAACCGTGCGTGGGTTCAAATCCTACCGCCTCCGCCATAATTACGCATGATAATACCCGTTACTTCGGTAACGGGTTTTTTATTTTCCAAAAATCTATATTACCTACAATACTTTCTTTAAATATGCACGGATTGATTCTTCACCGTTAGAAAGAGCCTCTTTTTCACGAGCCTCATCCTTTATTATTTTCACTTCGGCTAGAGTGATAATTGTTTCTTCTTCACCTTGTGTTACCACAACAACACCATCTATATCTCCCACTATATAATCACCCATCTGTACTGTTACTCCCCCAACCGACACTGGAACACCAACAACTCCACCACCATGTTTATAACCAGCAGCTACAGTTGTACCTAATGAAAAGACTGGAAAATCTAATTCTTTAATAGCAGCTAGATCTCGAATTACACCATCCACAACAAAACCTTGAATACCTATCCCTTTCGCAAGAGAAATGACAAAATCACCAGCTACCGCTCTGTTTGTATTTCCTTTTGCATCAATTACTAGTATATCCCCTTTTTGAGCTTTGCTGATTGCTTCCAAAACAGCACCATTTTCTCCATCTGGTAAACGTACAGTCAACGCTCGACCTGCAATTTTAAAATGATCACAAAGTGGCTTTATATTTGCATCTAAATTTGTATGTCCCCCAGTTGCATCTGATATCGCTGTTGTTGGTAATGCAAAAAGTTTTTCATGAATTGTTGTTACCTTCATTTTATCCCCTCCCTTTAAATTACAAATTTTAACTATTTTATTATAGATACTTAACCTAGTAAATGATTTTACCTTCTTTCCAATTGACTACATAATCTTATTCCCCTGCTACATATATTAAAAAAAGGATTAGATTATACATATTTTCGTGGTTTTCTACATAACCGTTACAAATCAACATTATTGGGAAAGGTAAGGATAACTAACAAAATATTAGGAGTGATTTGTATGGCCAATCCTCTAATTCAAGAAGTCCAAAATGAAAACGGCAGTACAATTTATAAGATGACTACATTTGATATTGAAGTAATTGCAAAAATGACGGGTGGTCTAGCACCCACGATTATTTATTTGCACAATAATAAAGACGTAACAGATTATATTCGTGCTATTCGCTTTGGGACGAAACAACCCTCAACCTATATTGAAAACTATGAGGAATTTCAATCAATGCTTTTTCAAAAAGAGGAAAAGGCAATTAGTGATTTATATGACTCAATCAGTTTGCGACCTAAAAATATGAGCACTGGAAAACAAATTATTTGGAGTTTTGCCGTTTTAGCTTTAATGTCAATTCCGCTTTTAATTGCTCTATTAATTATGTAATTGTAATAGTAGGTTTAATGGGATTCTTTTATTTAGTGAAAGTAGATAATCAATAGGATAAAGTACTATACACTGACGAGGTATCGTTTTAAATCAATTCATAAAAAAACCGTTATTCATCCAAAGTTTATTGGAAGGAATGACGGTTTTTTTATACAAATATATTAGGTATGATCGTATATATTGCAACCGGGTTATGATAAGCAATTGCCCTCTTTAAGGTAGGTTATTTCCGTAATCCTTATGTCCGGTGGGAGTAGTGGATGTTGACTAAGAAAATGAACAGTATTTCTTGGCTCTCCATTACCTATCCACTCATTTAAGCTATCTCCCTGAAATTCTGGTTTACAATTCTCAAAAAGAAACTGGAGTGTTTGTTTCTTTTCTTGAGAGCCTTCTTGAAAAACCCTTGGAGAATTTTGCAAGATGCCCTTTTGTCTATTTTCATTAGAGAAATTACTAACGACTACTATTTCCTTAATATTATATCGATAAATTGCAATGATGATTGATCTCATTAAATCATCATATGGGAAAACCAAATGATTTTTTAAGACAATGATATTTTCAATTTGAATCGTTTGATTTCGTTTAAGTAAATCGTCCATGTCTACATTAATATCCACTAGGTACAATGTATTTTCTTTAATATCAATACTCATATGCTCACCCTTTAAAAGTTTGAATTCTCTAGTAGACTTTAATAATTTAATGAATGAAACGATTCAAAAGAAAAATGAACCGTCAACTTCCAACCTATAATTTTCTTTGTAGATCGTCTGAAAGCTTAAAAATCATAATGCGTTCGCCAGTTTGGGTACTCAAATCGGTATAAAAACTCACAACTTCTTGATTTGTAATAGTTGATATTAACTCTTTTAATTCGTCAACACCTGACTCCACTAAACTATTTCGAAGCGTTTTTACTGATAATACACCTTCTTTATCTTGACATACTGAATATTCTGCAGGCGTTAATATCCCTTTTAATACAACAATCACCATATCACGGAAAATATCTGATTTAACATTTACTGAACCACGACCTAGATAACTTTTCTCCCAATGTGTTAATGCTTTGCTAATTTCCGCTTCAATTACACCTTTTGACTTATCCATAATGACTTCCTTTCATCCAATTCCAGCATTTATTTTATACTAGACTTACTTAGTCCACTGTACCTCATATCATTAATCTTTAACTCCAAATTCAAACAATTAAACCCCTTAGTTAAGACCAACTTTCCCAATGTCCATTAGGATTAATCGATGCTAGTCGAATCCATCCATTTTTAACCTTTTGGTAGAACGCATCATTTTGATCCAACAGTCTTTTTACATATTTTGTTGGGGCCTCAATTACAACCAATAATCTAAGTGGATCGTGATACGCCTCTTGATCAGATTGCATCACCGATTGCCAAGGAAGTCCACTTAATAAATCGCTTCCATTCCCTTGCATGACACCAATCCCTGCAGTTACCGTTTGAGTCGTTTTATTCCCACTACCATAAAAGTGTGGGGCGACTGTGGATGCATAATATTGCAAATTAATCCATTGGGCAACTGTTGCTGGTCCAGAAATAATATTTGCAAGAATCGTTCCAGTTTGGTCCTTCTGCCAATTATAGTTATGGAGAAATGCTCTGCCATCTAAATTACTCTTTTGTGTAAGCGCTCGACTTCCAATGATAAACGTTGCATTACGCGCAAGTCCCCATTCAGGTCGAACCTCACTCCAGTCTTCACCTAATCGTTTTGCTTCCTCTTTAGGATTTCTACAACAAACTCCAATACTCGGTAGTTTTGCTATTCTTTCCGCGTTTGCCTGTTCACTTACCTGTGGTAATATCATCTGAATAGATTGAAATGCCTCATTAGCCTTCGATGAAAGTTCAGGGACATATAGCCACTTAAGTTCATCTAGCGTCGTAATATGCTCTGCTGCAACAAATACAGTTTGTTTTGGAATATCAATACCTTGATTCACTAGAGCATTTCTTACCTCTGGAAGATTGCATAAACTTGCTAAAACTTTCGCATTGAATCCGCTTGATGCTCCTCCGCACGCACCACAGTCTAATGCAGATGAATAAGGGTTATTCGTACTGTGACTTCCATGACCACAGATCACTACTAAAGGTGCAAAATTCTCTGTTAAGCTCATCATGTTTAAAGCTTGATGTACGTAATACACCTTTTCTTCTTTCGTAAAACCAATAGGTAACTCTGTTTCCGAATGATGCGTATGATCAAGTGATAAGTCTGTAGAAGGTTTACGTAACCAATTTTTTTGAATTTTACGAAATGCAACACCTGCACTTCTTGGAACAAAGCTACGAGCGATCGTTTTTAAACTTAGCCAAGGCCCACTAATCTCGGGTAACAATAGACTTGTAGGTAAGTTATACTTTAATTTTTTAAATGTATAGCTAAGCGAACTGACTGTTTGATAACGTTGATGATATGGTTGTAGCTCTGATCCAGTTACCATTTCATTTACTTTTATCTGTGGCTTAAACATAACTGGTAAGGACGGATGACTATGTTTACTACCAAGTTTACTAGTTTCAATTGGTAATCCGAAGAATCCCGCTGTTCCAAAGGTTTCAAATGGCCCTGCCTCTTCAATTTTACGACGATAAGGCTCTGAACGTACATCAATACAAAATGCAAATTGAGCCACTATATTTTTTGAATCTTCTTCTGAACTACTTCTTGAATTTGATAAGATAACATCTTTTAATTGGTTCTCATATGTTTGTTCCCATGCATCTAACCAGAGTTGATGACGGAGTATTTGATCAAACCGATAAGCTAGTGCCAATCTTTCTCTTACCTCTTTTGAAGGTAACTCTAGCCATGCATTAATTGGAAAGTCACACCATTTAGTCCATGAATGAATCAATGATTCTATGACTTCGATTTCTTCATCCATTTTTGATTGTTGTAAAGGGAGATGTGGCTGAATAAATACATACTCTAGGCTAAGTCGAACAGCTAAATATTCTATCAACAAGTTTGTATCCTTAGTAGATTGCTGAGTGCGCCATAGCATTGTGCCTGCCCAGCCTGGTAAAGCAAGTAAATGGGCTTTTAAATAGCCTTCGATTTCTAAGTAACTAATATCTAACCCCTTCAAAGCTTCCATTAAAGCTTGGGTAGCTTCGTTTGGTAAATTTCTAAGTTTCTTCCGTACACTTTGTTTGATATCTGGGTCAAATTGTACCATTTCTCTCCAAGCATAATAAAAGCCTCTATCCCGATTTGGCATTGACCAGATAGCTTGTGATTCATCTAAAAACAATTTACACCATTTAATCATTTGTCTATTAAGATTTTCGAGTATTTCTCCATCATTTAACTTTTGAAGACGTTGACTATAGGTTTGAATGATATATCTTTTAGGGATCGTTAAATTAAATCGTAATAATTGCTTTGCAATGCTTCTTAGTTCAGTTTTAAGTAATTGCTCTTTACACTGATGTTCTTGCATAAGTGCTGAACGACAGTACTGATCGACAACCTCAATAGGTAAATCAAATGACTGTTCTCTAATCCATTGTTGAAGTTTCGCTTCTAGAATTTCTGGACTAATGCCTCTGCGTTGCCATGCAGATTGGAGTATAGAATCACTAGGATAGATGTTGATATCACAAGTATCTTTTAGACGACGTGCTATTTGTTCAAAGGACTGCTGTTCCAAATTAACCCACGGATGTCGTGCAGCAAATTTTGATAAAGGTCCAAGTGGAACTATTACTTTACTTGCGGATTCTACAATTTTGTATAGATCAATATCATCAGAATTAGAGATTCTATCTACATTAAAAGTTTTAACAATTGTCGTAGTCAAAGTACTTTACCTCCTTTAGTAAACAGCTGAGTTAAATAATGAGGGTGACTTTCAATTACATCATTTTTAGGCTCACCTAATCGAACGAGCCAAAGATAAAGAATCGCATAGTATTTAGTTGATTGGTTACGAGTTAGCCAAGTAGCTATTACAATGGCAAAAAACAACAGTAAAACGAGTAAAATAGCAATTATGATAGGTGGTTGCTTGCTTATTTGAACTGTTTCATTAATGACGTTAAATAAGAGATGATGTATAGATAAATAGACAATCGCTCCTCCGACTAGTACACCAAATCCTACAATGCGTCCCTTTATTCCTATTCCAAAGGAAACTAGCTGTATCCAAGCTAATGTTATTGACCATCCCAAAATAAATGCACTGACCAATTGATATGTTTCACCATGTGATGTGAACCAAAAACCAACCCCTGTTAAAATACCAACTCCACTTCCAGTGAGGATTGATAAAGGAGTGAGTGCCTTTTTAATATAGAATCCAGATCCATGATAATGAAGTACTGAACCGGATTGTAAAAATAGTGTAGATTTGAATAAGCCATGTAATATTGCATGAATTATGGCTGCGGTATAAGCTCCTAAAGCGCACTGAATTAACATAAATCCCATTTGTGCAATGGTAGAGCCTACAAGCTGTCGTTTATAATCGACTTGGACTAGCATTATTCCAGTACCCATCAGTACTGAAATGCTAGTAAAAATTAATAGAGCCATCTGTGCTATGCTTCCATGAAAAAGAGGTGCAAAAAGGGTCAATATTATTCCGCCAGCATTTACAATTCCAGCATGCATTACTGCAGAGATTGGAGTTGGTGCAACTACCGAATCTAACAGCCATCTTTGAAATGGCCATTGTGCAGCTGGTATTATGACAGCAATCATGAGCAGTAAATTAATACACGTCTTCTCCCATGATTCAAGCTGAGAAAGACTATCGAGTGTAAGAGCTTGTGATAACTTCCACTCTCCTGTTGCTTGTGATAGCCAAACTATTGCGACTAAAAAAGCACCCCAACTCATCGCAAACAAACGTGCACTGGTTTTAGCAGCGTTTTTTGTTACTACCCACTCTTTTTTTAGACCAATTAGAAATGTTAATCCTAGAAGTGTCGCACCCCAGCATACAAGCAATAAACGAAAGTCATTGCTGATCCAGGTAACAGAAGCTGCTGTTGTAGTAAAGGTTAACAAAGCAAAATATTTACGGTAAGCAAAATCTCCAAGTAAATATCGGACACAATAACGTTGAACAATGCAACCAATTGTGAGAACAAAAAATGCAAGTAGCCAAGATAACGAATCAAAATACCAAGGACCAACAAATTGTCGTTCATGGCTAAAAATAAGAGCTATAAATGCAACAAGTGGTGGTAATGCACTAAAACCAACTTGTATTCTTATAAAAGATATAGGTGTTTTTGGATTTAAAAAAATTATTGATATAAGTCCAGAAATAGCAAGCAGTATAAAAAAGAAGATTGGCAAATTTGAAAGCATTTCTTTTAACATCTCCATCCCCTCCACTGAAATGAGTGGGTATAAGTAGTGAATATGCGGAACCGATACGCTTCTCTATTTTTCATAACGGGTCCTTCCTTTCTATCTACTTCACGTCATACAAAATCACCAAAAAAGTAAAAAAACCGACAATTTATCAAGATAGCGGTCGGAATATGACCAAAATCCTGAAAATTGTCGGTTTACGTTTAACTAACTTAATTTAAGCTTTTTACTCGTCTACCAATTATTCAACTATATTATTCTAGTTCCGTTTACTTTGTTATGTAATCAATTTCAAACGTTGACTATCATACTAAAGCGACTAGGAACGAATCAAATCATCTAAATATAATAAAAAAATTGTATTATTTCGAAAACATTCTGTCAAGTCCCCCTAGTGAATGGGGGATATTTAGTGTGTATTCTCTGCCATCTAGACTCTTTTCCTAGCAATCTAGGAAAGCCAAGGTGCAAATTATTCTTTTATTAAATTGTAAAGAGTATGGAGATCATTTTTGTTCAATATTCTCGGTACAGGATAAAGAGGATTTGCTTCCTTTAATGCACGTTCAATCATAATTGGAATATCCTTATCATTAATACCTTTTATTTTATTCGGAATGTTCATATCCTCGTTAAGTTGTTTTATTGCCATAATAAACTTTCTTGCTTTGATCTCTACACTATCTGATTCTTCACTAATACCTACTAAATCCGCTAGCTCTGCTAGTGGTTTATGCGCTGCACTACCATAATATTCAAGGACATAAGGTAGGATAATTGCATTTGCTAAGCCGTGTGGGGTGTTATAAAATCCGCCTAATGTATGAGCAATTGCGTGTACATAGCCCACAAAAGCTCGGGTGAAAGCAAAACCTGCTAGATAGGATGCCTTTTGCATATTTCTTCGGGCATTAATATTTGTTCCGTTTGAATAAGCTTCATAAAGATTTTCAAAAATTAAAGTCACTGCCTCTCTAGAGCAACTTTTCGTTTCCTCTGTATTACTCTTCCCTATGTAGGCCTCGACTGCATGTGTTAAAGCATCCATCCCAGTAGTTGAAGTAATATGAGCTGGAAGATTTATTGTTAGTAAAGGGTCAAGTACTGCATAGTGGGGAAATAAAACCGGGTCAAGTACTGCATATTTCTCATGTGTTTTGCTATTAGAAATTACTGCTGCAAGTGTTGCCTCACTACCTGTGCCAGCTGTTGTTGGGATTGCAAACAATGGTGGAATAGCTTTCCTTACTTTTAATTGGCCTTTCATTTGTGCAATACTCTTTTCTGGTCTTGCTAAGCGTGCACCAACTCCCTTTGCGCAATCCATAGGCGAACCTCCACCAAAAGCGATTATCCCTTCACATCCATTATCACGATAAAGGTTGAGTGCCTCTTCAATATTATCAATTGTTGGGTTAGGAACTGTCCCATCATACACTACATAATTCACACCTAAAGATTTTAGCTCTGTAAGTAACCCGTCCATTAAACCAATGGCAGTAATCCCTTTGTCCGTTACAATCAATACATTTCCTATACCGTTACTTTTTATTAAATCTGGTAGTTTATTTAAACTATTTTCTCCTTCTAATAATTCAGGCTCTCGAAATGAAATGAAGTTCTTAACAAACTTAAAAGATTGCTGATATATCCTACAATATAAATTGTACATGTCACGATCTCCCTTTTGTCTTTAAGTAAAAATAGATATCATACTAAAATAAAACTAATAAACTGGGGCAAATAATGAAAAAAAGAGGGGTTACTTAGATGCAAAGACTTCTGTTCTCCATGAATGATTCTTTAACAGCTTTCCAAGCCTTCCCCTAGTTTTCTTAGATAGAGCATAATAACTATTTGTATATGTATTGTAAAACTTCAAAAATATAACTCTCTAGGGGTCTCTTCGTATCAACAACTAGGTACTGATAATCGATGGGTCTTTTACTATTTGCAATGGTAAACTGAAAGGCCTCTTTCGAGCTTACTTCCCCTATTTGACTGATCATTCTTTTTCGTTTCTTTAATCTTGTATTTACTTCATGAAAATCGTTAAGATAGCACTCTACAAATTTGTACTTTGCTCCGTACTTATTTGCTAATCCTATACCTCTATCAACCATTTCTTGATAAAGACATGGACTATCAAATATGACACTTTGCCCAAGTGATAAGTGGAATTCAATTAGAGACCAATCAATATTGTATGAAACCTTACCCGCAAGTTTAGCATCAATGGGGGTATCCTCAATTGATTGTAATAACGCAGATTTTGAAATGTCATGATCGATGATGACTGCTCCAGTTTCCTTGGCAATTTTCCTGGAAAGCGTAGACTTTCCAGAACCAGGGAAACCTGACATTTGCATAAAAAACAATGATGTACACCTCCTATTGTGTTTTTTAACTCGAACTATCTGTTAATTAATTAAATTCCATAAAAAAAGCATAAATCCTTGTTTGGTTGGATTTACGCTTTTTGATTATGGCGCTTCCTATTTCTAGTGAAGTCTATATTTATTGATTTGCTGTTGCTTTGTTGTTCTTTTGATCTACTAACAATAGGCTAAGAAGATCATCCACTGATGTTGCGACCTGCAAAATATGACGTTGCTCTTCTCGTACAAATCCTTCCTCTATCATCTTGTCAAAATGACTAATTAGTGCATCATAAAAACCGTTGATATTATATAAAATTACCGGCTTTGTATGTAAACCAATTTGTGCCCAAGTAAAGATTTCAAAGTATTCATCTAATGTTCCACATCCTCCAGGAAGGGCAATATAGGCATCTGCTAAATCGGCCATTGTTGCCTTTCGTGTATGCATAGAATCCACAAAATGAATTTCTGTTAAATGAAGGTGTGCTATCTCGCGTTTTTGTAGATGTTCTGGCATAACTCCTATGACTCTACCATTATGTAATAGTGCGCTATCTGCAACAGCTCCCATTAAGCCAATATTTGATCCACCATAAACTATATCTAAACCTGCTTTCGCTAGCTGTTCGCCTAATTCTTTTGCTTTTTCTATATAAATTGGGTTTTTCCCTGTTTGTGAACCACAATAAATTGCAACATTCATACGTTTATCCCCCCGACTATTTCGTTACAATAAATTATAACGTACAACTATTAACAAAATGTGAATAAAAGGAGTCGATAACATGAAAATTACCCCATTAGGTGTTGGTGGTGCCTTTACGAAAACAAATTATCATAATAACTATATCTTTCAAATAGGTGAAAAATACCTTTTAGTTGATGCGGGTACAACATTACGAGCAAGTCTTGCTGAAGCAGGGTTCCATTATATAGATATTGATTATGTCTATATTTCACATCTTCATTTTGATCATGTTGGTGGTCTTGAGGAAATGATTTTACAACGTTACTGGCATTTCGAAAATGGGCAGCATGTACCTTTAAAGACAAAAATCATTGTTCATGAAAAGCTATTACATTCATTACGTTCTCTTCTCTCCCATAGTTTAAATACCCAAGGTCAAGCGGTAGAGGATTTTTGCCAACTGGTTACACCGAAAAATGAAGGATCAATGTTTATCGGGAACTATACATTTTCTTTATTTGATACAACCAATTCCCATCAGCAAGGGATGATCAGTTCTGGATTTACATTATCTTGGAAAGATGCCAACTTGGTTTACACGAGCGATATTAAAAAGTTAGAACAGGCAAACATCCTGTCACAAGTAGATGAGAAAACAGTAGCTATTTTCCAAGATATAAGCTTAACGCCAAATGAAGTACATGCCACTTTAGAAGAAGTTCTAAACTATTATCCATCAAAAGTTCATGAAAAAATTTATGGGATGCATTACAACGATCATATTGAAAACTTTGAGGAAGTTGTACAGCAATCAGGTATACAGTTAGTAAAAAAACAACAGTTAATAGAATTTTAATTTCATTAAGTGAGGGCTCTCTATTACCTTTTTCGGTGATTTTGACTCTATTCGGGCATTGAGCGGCTTTCTCTGTTACCTTTTCGGGTGATTTTTTCTCCATCCGAGCACTGAGAGACGCTCTCTGTTACCTTTCTGGGTGACTTTTTCTCTATTCGGGCACTGAGCTTTCCGGCAAAATTAATTCCAAACAAAAAGGTACAGTCCAACTAATATGGATTGTACCTTTAAATCTCCTCATACAGGAGTTATCTTTGTTTTTTAAAACGATTTGTTTGTTCAATCATATGAGCAATACGTTCTACTATATTCTCAATTTGGTCTGGGTTTTTCTTTAAATCATAATCGTTAATATCTAAACGAAGGACTGGACAAGCATTAAATTGGTCAATCCATTCTTTATAACGACCATGCATTTCTTCCCAGTATGCGCGAGGAGTTTGTTGTTCCATTTCACGACCACGTTCTCTAATTCTAGCAATTACATCTTCTAATGATCCCTCTAAATAAATTAATAAATCAGGATGCGGGAAATAAGGAGTCATTACCATTGCGTCGAACAAGTTTGTATAGGTTTCATAATCAGTTGGATTCATTGTCCCTTTATCGTAATGCATTTTCGCAAAAATGCCTGTATCTTCATAAATCGAACGATCTTGAATAAAACCGCCACCATATTCAAAAATACGTTTTTGTTCTTTAAAACGCTCAGCTAAAAAGTAAATTTGTAAGTGGAAGCTCCATTTTTCAAAGTCATCATAAAATTTATCTAGATAAGGGTTTGAATCAACCTTTTCAAACGATGTACGGAAGTTTAATGCATCAGCTAATGCCGTAGTCATCGTTGATTTCCCAACACCTACAGTTCCTGCAATAGTGATAACTGCATTGGAGGGAATATTATATTTCTCTCTTAAATTCATTCTGGTTGTAACTCCTTTAAGCTATTCTTTACTAAGTCTAGTACTTGTTCTAAATCTTCTTTATTTTGTACAAAGTCAATCTTATCTCCATCGAGTTCGATTACTTTAATATCAGGGTGTTTCACCTTAAACTGTCCAATGAATTCATGATAATCTTTTGATAATTGATCTATATACTCTCTTGTAATCAATTTTTCAAACTCTCTTCCGCGCATCTTGATACGACTCATTAATGTATCTAGACTAGCATGTAAGTAAATCACCATATTAGGACGTGGCATATCAGCCGTTAATATGTTGTAAATGGCATCGTACTTTTCATATTCAGCAGATGATAAAGTACGTTTAGCAAAGATTAAGTTTTTAAAAATATGGTAATCTGCAACTACGGGTGTACTGTTTTGAATAATATGAGATTTGATATCCGATAATTGTTTATATCGATTACATAGGAAAAACATTTCTGTTTGGAAGCTCCACTCGTCAATATCTTCATAAAACTTCCCTAAGAATGGATTTTCATCCACAATTTCTTTCAATAAATGAAAACCATATGTATCAGCGATTGCTTTTGATAAGGATGTTTTCCCTACACCAATCGGACCTTCTACTGTTATAAAAGGGACAGACACATAAGCCCCTCCTTCTCGATAAATTCGTCAATGTTTATCATTTTATCACATGATTTAGTGGAAAAATAGAAACTGGAGTAACTTTGTTTAAGTAATTATTAAATATTGTTACACAAATTAGTAGGATTCAGTGAAATCTTCCATCTATACTTAGAATTTTTGGATTCCTATGATACACTATCAACCAAGGAGAGATGTACGTGGGACTAATAGATAAGGATCATCATTTTATGCTTGAAGCAATAGAGGAAGCAAAGAAAGCTGAAGCTATTGGTGAGGTACCTATTGGTGCAATTATTGTCTATCAAGATGAAATTATCGCAAGAGCACATAATTTACGTGAATCAACCCAAAATGCTGTTACCCATGCGGAGTTAATGGCAATTCAAGAGGCTTGTCAGATAATAGGTAGTTGGCGTTTAGAGGAAACAACTATATATGTAACACTTGAGCCATGTGCCATGTGTGCAGGGGCCATTTTGCAGTCGCGAATACCACGCGTTGTCTATGGAGCAAAGGATCCTAAAGGCGGGTGTGTCCATTCCTTATATGAATTATTAAGTGATTCTCGATTTAATCATGAATGCGAAGTTTTAGAAGGTGTATTAGCAGAGGAATGTGGGGAACTGTTAAGTAAATTTTTCCGCGCATTACGAGAAAGAAATAAGGCGGAAAAACAAGCAAAAGCAAAATTAAATGAAAATTAATAAAGGACGGTCCCTCTCACTGAACCGTCCTTTTACATTTTCAAACCCTATTACTTTTCAACTAAATTATTTAAATTTCTCCATAAACTTTTCTAAACGGTTCATGGCATCTTCTAGCTTTTCAAGCGATTGAGCATATGAGATACGAATAAAGCCTTCTCCGTAACTAGAAAAAGCACTTCCTGGTACAGTCGCCACCCCCTGCTCTTTTAATAAACTAATACAAAAATCAAAGGATTTCATATTCGTTTTTTTGATCGATGGAAAGATATAAAAGGCTCCTTCTGGTTTAACTACGTCAAATCCAATAGAAACCAATCGACTATATACTAAATCGCGTCTTTTCTTATATTCATTTCGCATTTCAATCGCGTCATCAATACCAACCGTTAACGCTTCTAAAGCTGCATACTGACTAATACTAGATTCACAACTTAAAAAGTACGCAATTACCTTTGTTATTTCTTTTGAAATGTAAGCAGGAGCCAATGTATATCCAATTCGCCAACCTGTCATAGAGTGGGATTTTGAGACGCCGTTTACTACAATTGTTTTATTTCGCATTCCTTCAAAAGAAGCAATAGAGTGATGTGTTTTCTCAAAAATTAACTCACTATAAATCTCATCTGAAATGATAAAGACTTCTTTATCTTTTAATAACTTCGCAATTTCTTTTAATTGCTCTTCTTCAATAATTGTCCCCACTGGATTTGCAGGAGAACATAGAAAAATGGCTCTTGTTTGAGCTGTAAGATGCTTTTCAATTAATTCTGCAGTTAATACAAAGTCAGTTGAAGTCGTATCAACATAAACTGGAACACCACCGTACATTTCTATAATTGGTACATATCCTGGATAGGCAGGTGCTGGGACAATTACTTCACAGCCATCACTTAAAATGGTACGCAATACGGCCATTAATGCACCTGATGCCCCATGCGTTACAACTACTTCATCTTGTGGATTATATGTTAGGCCATATTTTTCCTCATAAAAGTGAGAAATTGCTTTTCGTAATTCTAAAAGACCTGCATTAGGTGTATATGAAGTATAGTTTTGATCAATTGCTCTTTTAGCGCTTTCCTTCACATGATCAGGTGTTGGGAAATCTGGTTGTCCAATTGTCAGGTTAATCGCGTCTGGATAATCTACAAGCATGTTTGTAAACTTTCTAATTCCCGAGATTTCCTGTTTTTTTAAATTTGAATATATAAGATGTTCCACAGTTGTCGTTTCCCCTTTACCGTTTTATATAGTTTATTATAAAACAAAGAGAAAACTTCCAGTTCATTCTCCACAAAAAATTATTTGTTGGATAGTAATGATTCAGAAATGATAAATGAACCTTCTGTTTTTTCTTTTACCTCATCTATTGTAACACCTGGTGCTGTTTCGATGAGTACCATTCCTTCACCTGTGAAGTCAAATACCGCTAAATCGGTAATAAGTCGGTGAACGACGCTTTTACCTGTGAGTGGTAATGTGCAAGATTTCTTAATTTTTGACTCTCCATATTTATTTACATGTTCCATTATCACAACGACACGTTTTGCACCGGCAACTAGATCCATAGCGCCTCCCATGCCTTTAACCATCTTACCTGGAATCATCCAATTCGCTAAATCACCAGTTTCAGACACTTCCATTGCTCCTAAAATGGCAAGGTCAATATGCCCGCCGCGTATCATAGCAAAGGATTCAGCACTATCAAAAAATGCTCCACCAGGTACAATGGTTACCGTTTCTTTTCCTGCATTGATTAAATCCGCATCCACTTCTTCTTCTGTTGGGTAAGGACCAATGCCAAGCATGCCGTTTTCAGATTGAAGTAATACATTAAAGTCTGCTGGAATTTCATTTGCTACGAGAGTTGGAATACCAATTCCCAAATTCACATTCATACCATCTTGAATTTCCTTTACCGCTCTTTGAACAATTTGTTTTCTAGCATCCATAGATTAAATCCCTCCTCCAACTTTTTGAACTGTCAAACGTTCGATTCGCTTTTCGTAATTTTGACCAAGGATAACGCGCTGTACAAAGACGCTTGGCGTATGAATTTCATCAGGATCTAGCTCCCCAACCTCTACAATTTCTTCCACTTCCGCAATGGTAATCTTACCTGCCATTGCAGCAATTGGGTTAAAATTACGAGACGTTTTTCGGAAGACGAGATTTCCTAGTTTGTCTGCTTTCCAAGCTTTTACTAAAGCAAAATCCCCAACAATTGCTCGCTCTAAAAGATATTCCTTCCCCTCAAACACTTTTACTTCTTTACCTTCTGCGATTGGTGTTCCAACACCAGTTGCTGTATAGAAACCAGGAATACCTGCTCCACCTGCGCGGATACGCTCAGCTAACGTTCCTTGAGGAGTTAACTCTACTTCTAGTTCACCACTTAAGTACTGTTGTTCAAATATTTTATTTTCACCTACATATGAGGCTACCATTTTTTTTATTTGTTTATTGGCTAACAGTAAACCTAGACCCCAATCATCTACCCCACAGTTGTTACTTACAATGGTTAAGTTTTTTGTTCCTTGGTTTCTTAATGCCTCTATGCTTTTTTCTGGAATCCCACATAATCCAAAACCACCCACTATAAGTGTTGCACCATCCTGTATATCTGCAACTGCTTGTTCAAATGAATCCCATACTTTTCCTCTCATCCTAATCCCCCATTACAAATAAAAATTATCTTCTATATAAGAAAACACAATCATATAAAGATATGAATTTATTTCTCCATATAGGACATGAAACCCTCTTTCCTAATAGACTCTCACTCAAATTTTATAAAGTTGAAATAAAACTTGTCTCAAAAACATATTATTCAGCGAAAAGTAAATTTCAACATTACAATGAAAGGGGATATGTAGGATGAAGTTTATGACAAAGGTAGCAAACACGATTATGGAAAAATATCTTCCAGATCCGTATATTTTTGTTGCTATCTTAACTGTACTCGTATTATTTCTTGGCGTCGTTTTAACTCCATCAACACCATTAGATATGGTTGTTC
>DATMFE010000112.1:0-24919 GCA_035556295.1 Ureibacillus sp. | reverse complement strand
GGTTATCCACTTTTTGCTTATTCTTTCTTAGTTTGGGTAACATATTATGCACAGAGTGATAAGCTTGGTACAGCAGTAGGGTGGTTTTGGTTTGCTTATAGTGGTGGTTTAAGTGTATTAGGTTCATATTATTCAAGCTTTGCCCTTCCTATTTTAGGTGAAATGGGAACCTTGTGGAGCGCTATAGTATTTGTTGCTTTAGGTGCAACAGTCGCACTTTTTCTTAATAAGGGAGATACACATACTCAAAAATTCCAAACTAAACAGGAAGCGATGAAATACTTAATAAAAGGAATTACAATTGCATTTGAACGACCAAAGATCGGTCTAGGTGGTATTGTTAGAACGATAAACACATCTGCAGCATATGGTTTCGTTGTATTTATGCCAGCTTTTATGATGGAAATTGGTTTTTCGAGAACAGAATGGTTACAAATTTATGGTTCACTTTGGACAAGTAATATTATTTTTAATCTTATCTTTGGAATTGTTGGAGACAAACTTGGTTGGCGTAATACAGTAATGTGGTTTGGTGGAGTAGGTTGTGCGGTATTTACAGCAGCGTTCTATTATATCCCATTAATGATGGGCCCAAATTATTGGATAGCAACAGCAGTAGCTGCAGGGTTTGGAGCTTGTTTGGCAGGCTATGTACCTTTATCTGCCCTAATTCCTTCATTGGCTCCTGAGAATAAAGGAGCAGCTATGTCAATTTTAAACCTTGGAGCAGGTTTGAGTACTTTTGTTGGTCCTGCCATTGTAGGCGCTTTCATAGGCGGAGTAGGGACTGTAGGGATTATCTGGATCTATACAGCATTATACTTATTTAGTGCATTTCTGATGAGATTCGTTAAACTTCCTAAACAGCAGGAAAAAAGTCAATCTATTGGAAAAGAGAACCTTGAGGCCGCAAAGTAACGATATAGGGGTAAGTAATAATGAATAAAGAGTTAGTGGATAAGAACGTCTATATATAGACGTTCTTATCTTTTTTTAAAGAATTATTTTTATAATAGCAATCGAAATGTTAAATAAAAAATAAAAAACGATAAAAAATGAAAGTAAAAATAAATAAAATATTGACAAACTTTATAATAGATGAAAAAATAAGAATATAAACGAAAGTTAATGAAAAATTATAGAAAAACAAAAAATTACATAAAGGTGGTTTTATAATGAAAATTGGATTAGGTTCAGATCATAATGCATTTGATATGAAAGAAAGCTTAAAAAAATATATTCAAGAATTAGGTCATGAGGTGTATGATTATGGATGTACTGATTCTTGTAGCGAAGTAGATTATCCAGAAGTAGCGTTCCAAGTGGCTGGTGATATAAAGGAAAATAAACTAGACAGAGGTATTTTAGTTTGTGGTACAGGTATCGGAGTGGCAATTGCAGCTGGAAAGGTTCCAGGGATTCGAGCAGCATTATGCCATGATACATATTCTGCAGAACGCGCTCAAAAAAGTAACAATGCACAAGTACTAACAATGGGGGCAAAAGTCATTGGCATTGAACCTGCTAAACAAATTGTAAAGGCTTACTTAGAATCTGATTTCCCTGGAGGAAACTCCGCAAGAAAGGTAAAACAGATTAATGATAAAGAACAAGAATTTTTAAAGGGAGCAGGTAGTCTAATATGAAGAAGCTAATTAACAACCCAAACAATGTTGTAGATGAAATGATAGAAGGGTATGTCAAATCTCATCCTCAACATGTTAAACAACTACTTGAAAATAAACGATCACTTATTACTGCAAAAGAAACACGTGAAGGAAAAGTTGGTATATTAATTGGAGGAGGTTCTGGACACGAGCCTGCTTTCATGGGATATGTAGGGGATGGAATGGCAGACGGCGTTGCTATTGGTAACATTTTCGCTTCCCCGCCTCCAGATCCAATTCTAGAGGTAACAAGAGCAATTGATAAAGGAGCAGGCGTGGTTTATGTTTATGGTAACTATGCCGGAGATGTAATGAACTTTGGAATGGCAGCAGAACTAGCTGATTTGGAGTATGGCACACAAGTAGGAATGGTACTAGTAACTGATGACGTGGCTTCTGCTCCGAAAGAAGAGAGTGAAAAGCGTAGAGGTATTGCGGGTGAGTTTTTTGTGACAAAAGCTGCAGGCGCAGCTGCGGACAAAGGATACAACTTAGAAGATGTAGTGAGAGTAGCCAAAAAAGCAAATGACCACACACGTACAATGGGTGTTGGGTTAACTCCATGTTCGTTACCTCAAACTGGAAAGCCAAGTTTTGAGCTTGAGGAAAATGAAATGGAAATTGGCCTAGGTCACCATGGCGAACCGGGAATTGAGAAAGGTGAACTTCAACCTGCTGACCAAGTGGCAGATCGTTTAGTAAATGATATTTTAGCTGATATGCCTATTGAAAAAGGAGAAAAAGTGGCTGTTCTTGTAAACGGTTTAGGTTCTACGACAAGAATGGAATTATATATTATGTTTAGAAGAGTGGAGCAAATTCTTAGTGAAAAGGGAATAAAAATTCATTATTCATATGTAGGCGATTACAGTACCTCTTTAGAAATGGGTGGCTGTTCAGTTACATTAATGAAATTAGATGATGAGTTAACAGAGCTTGTTGATTACCCTGCTGATTGCCCAATGTATGTCCAAAAATAAGGAGGTTGTTTAACATGAAATTTACTGCAGAAGACTTAAAAACATTTTTAAAGAACGTAGTCAATGTGATCGAGGAAAATAAGGATTATTTATCAGAGCTTGATCGAAAATTAGGTGATGGGGATCATGGTGTGACCATGTCGATTGGCTGGCAAGCAATTGATGAAAAATTAAACGGTGAACTCCAAAGTGAACAGGATTGTGGAAAAATTTGTATCACTACAGGCCGTACTTTCTTGAGTGCTGTAGGTTCTTCTGTAGGTCCATTGTATGCAACAGGGTTTTTAAGAGGAGCAAAAGTATTCCAGAACAAATCAGAACTAACAGGTGAAGATTTAAAAGATTTCTGGATTGCCTTCATTGAGGGTATAAAAGAGAGAGGAAAAGCTGAAGTTGGTGACAAAACAATGATTGATACACTTCAACCAGCATTAGAGAGCTTAGAACATAATTTTAATCAAACAAATGACTTTAGAAAATCCTTTCTGCAAGCTGTTTCTGATGGAGAAAAAGGTATGGAATCTACGAAGAATTTATTGTCTAAGAGAGGGAGATCAAGCCGTTTAGGAGAAAGATCATTGGGTTGCCAAGATCCAGGTGCAACATCGGCTTTCTTAATTCTTTCTATGTTCTTGACGACAATTAATTCTGTACAAACAGTTTAAGTTATAAGAAGTAAAGAGGAAACAAATATTATCAAATAGTTAAATGATTAATAAAGAAAAAAGAGAATCCATCTGCAATAAATAGTATACATAAAGGATATTTAATATGTAGATGGATTTCTATATAATTGATTAGTTATAATACATTGTTATAAATCACTTCTTGATTTAGTGAAATATATATGAATACTGATACAGTACGGTTACCTTCCATATATGAGTTTATAGAAAAGGTCGTATTAGACCACTATTATGACAGATTTTATGGATTGATATCTCATAATTATAAATGAATATTTATTCATTAACTTGTATTAAAATACCTCGATTAAATTTAAACTAGGGGGAAGGTCATGAAGACTAAAGCAGATGTCGTCAATCAGGATTATGTTCGGGCATTAGCAATGGAATTTCTTACGGTAGCACAGCAAGCTGCCATCGCTTCTTATCCATGGGTAGGAAAAGGGAATAAAAATGAAGCTGATGGAGCTGGTACAGAAGCTATGCGTAATCAGCTGAATCTCATTGATATGAAAGGCTTAATTGTAATTGGCGAAGGGGAAATGGACGAAGCACCTATGCTTTATATTGGTGAAGAACTTGGTACGGGAAAAGGACCTCAATTAGATATCGCTGTTGATCCGGTTGAAGGAACTAGCTTAATGGCGAAAGGACAGGATAACTCACTTGCTGTCATTGCTGTTTCTAAAAAAGGGAGTTTACTACATGCTCCAGATATGTATATGAAAAAAATCGCTGTAGGCCCAAAAGCAAAAGGTTGTATAGATATTAATGCCCCTTTAACAGAAAATATGAAGTCAGTTGCTAAAGCTTTAGGAAAAGATGTAAAAGAACTAACAGTCATGATCCAAGATCGCTCCCGTCATAATGAATTAATTAAACAAGTATTTGAGATGGGCGCTAGAGTTAAATTGTTTTCTGAAGTAGATATTACTGGAGCAGTTGCTACAGCGATTGATGAAATGAACGTTGATATATTAGTAGGGACAGGTGGTGCTCCAGAAGGAGTTATTGCTGCAACTGCTTTAAAATGTTTGGGTGGAGATTTCCAGGCTAAACTCGTTCCTCAGAATCAAGAAGAATTTATCCGTTGTATTGAGATGGGATTAGTAGACCCTGAAAAAGCGTTAACTATAGATGAAATTGTTCAATCAGATGATTGCTTTTTTGTAGCCACAGGAATTACCGATGGAACTTTGTTAAAGGGTGTCAGAAAGAAAGAAGATGTTATGATAACACACTCTTTCGTAGCAATCGGAGGAAAAATGAACAACTTTCAATTTATTGAATCTCGTCATTAATATGAGAAGTTATAGATGGAGTTATGTAATGATTGCTTATTTAGAAATCTAAAGGGGGAAAAACTATGATTGAACAAAAAATAAATGTTGATCAACTATCAATTGATACTATTAGAACATTATCAATTGATGCCATTGAGAATGTTGGGTCAGGCCATCCTGGAATGCCTATGGGTGCTGCGCCTATGGCCTACACACTCTGGGCCAAATTTATGAATTATAATCCAAGTAATCCAAATTGGTTCAATCGCGATCGTTTTATACTATCTGCAGGCCATGGGTCTATGTTGTTATACAGTTTACTGCATTTAACAGGTTATGATCTGTCACTAGATGACTTGAAAAACTTCCGCCAGTGGGGGAGTAAAACACCTGGTCATCCTGAATTTGGTCACACACCTGGAGTGGATGCTACAACAGGTCCTTTAGGGCAAGGAATTGCCATGGCAGTTGGCATGGCAATGGCTGAAAGACATTTAGCATCTACATACAATCGTGAAAACCTTAATGTTATTGATCACTATACCTATAGCATTTGTGGTGATGGAGATTTGATGGAGGGGGTATCTGCAGAAGCTGCTTCTCTTGCAGGGCATCTTAAACTTGGCCGATTGGTCGTAATGTACGACTCAAATGATATTTCCCTTGACGGAGATCTTCATATGTCTTTCAGCGAAAGTGTTGCGAACCGTTTTAAATCCTATGGATGGCAAGTACTTCGTGTCGAGGACGGCAATGATGTAGAGGCAATAGCTAAAGCACTAACTGAAGCAAAGGCGAACGAAGAACAACCGACTCTAATTGAGGTTAAAACCATTATTGGTTATGGATCACCAAATAAAGGCGGTAAGTCTGACTCACACGGTTCACCACTTGGACCAGATGAACTAAAGCTTGTAAAAGAACAGTATAACTGGAAGTATGAAGAGGAATTCTATATTCCTGAAGAAGTAAAATTATACTTTAAGCAACTAAAAGAAGTATCAGAGCGCAAGGAGCAAGTATGGAATGAGTTATTTGCAAAATATCGAGAAACATATCCAACACTCGCAGAGGAATTGCGAAAGTCCATTAAGGGAGAACTCCCAGAAAGTTGGGATGTGGACATTCCTATTTATCGTATAGGGGAAGATAAACTTGCTACTCGGACTTCTAGTGGCGAAGTGTTAAATGTTCTTGCGAAGAATGTTCCTCAGTTATTTGGTGGTTCTGCAGACTTAGCTTCATCTAATAAAACATTATTAAAGGGAGAAGGTAACTTTAGTTCTGCAGATTATAGTGGAAGAAATATTTGGTTTGGTGTCCGCGAATTCGCCATGGGTGCAGCTGTGAATGGAATGGCCCTTCATGGGGGAGTAAAAGTATTTGGAGCCACATTTTTTGTTTTCTCTGACTACTTACGCCCAGCCATTCGTCTTGCAGCACTAATGAAGCTACCTGTTATTTATGTATTTACACATGATAGCATTGCTGTGGGAGAAGACGGACCAACACATGAACCAATTGAACAACTCGCGTCCTTACGTGCAATGCCTGGCGTATCTACGATTCGACCAGCAGAGGGAAATGAGACAGCAGCTGCTTGGAAATTGGCAGTAGAAAGTAAAGAGGAACCAACTGCTCTTGTTCTTACACGCCAAGATTTGCCCACGCTAACTACTTTAGAAAAAGCATATGAGGGAGTTAAAAAAGGAGCTTATATCATATCAGAAGCAAAAAATAAAGCAGAGGGCTTGTTGTTAGCGTCTGGTTCTGAAGTTTCTCTAGCTGTTCAAGCCCAAAAAGCACTTGAACAGGAAGGTATTTATGTTTCAGTCGTTAGTATGCCAAGCTGGGATCGCTTTGAAAAACAATCTAATAGCTATAAAGAGAGTATACTTCCAAAGAATCTGAAAGCGCGTCTTGGCATAGAAATGGGTTCTTCGCAAGGCTGGAGTAGATATGTAGGTGATAATGGGAATGTGTTGGCAATTGATCAATTTGGGGCCTCAGGGAACGGAGATAAACTCATTCAAGAATATGGTTTTACAGTTAAAAACGTCATTTCCCATTTCAAAAAGCTTCTTTAATAATCTTAATTAAGTATATGCGACGATTATTATATCAATTAATTGAAGATTAATTATGAAGGAGCCTATTTTAACAGTATCGAGAGAAATTTTTCTTACTTTTAGGCAGACTCCCTTCATCCATTGGTGGGGAAGCTGCTTTTTTTATAAGAAAGAAAATACAAATTAAAAAGTGAGGTAACAAATATGTTTCATACAGTTGAAGAAGCATTAAAAGATTTAAGAAATGGAAAAGTGATTATTGTTTGTGACGATGAAAGCCGTGAGAATGAAGGGGATTTTCTAGCACTTGCTGAACATTCAACACCTGAAGTGATTAATTTTATGGCTCTTCATGGCAGGGGGTTAATATGTACACCCATTTCTGAACAATTAGCTATAAAATTTGGGCTAAACCTTATGGTTAACCATACTAATAATACAGATGCACACGGTACTGCTTTTACAATTAGCATTGATTATAAAACGACAACAACAGGTATTAGTGCATTTGAACGTTCTGAAACTATTCAAGCATTGCTACAAGAGGATGTAACAGCAAATGATTTTCGTCGTCCTGGTCATGTATTTCCTTTAATTGCAAAAAACGGTGGAGTACTTCGTCGGGCGGGTCATACGGAAGCAGCCGTTGATTTAGCACTATTAGCAGGCGGAAAGCCTGCGGGGGTTATTTGTGAAATTATGAAAGAAGATGGCACCATGGCACGAGTGCCAGATTTAATAACAATTGCCGAACAATTCAATTTAAAAATGATTACAATTAAAGATTTAATTACGTTTCGTTCTAAACTTGAAAAGTCGTATATCAAAAAGTAAACGTTTTTTACATTAAATAAGAATGTAGCTTATTAGAGTGGTGTAAATATATGATAGAGAAAAATGGAGGAAAAGAATGAAGAAAATTGCGGTATTAACAAGTGGAAGTGACGCACCAGGTATGAATGCAGCCATTCGTGCAGTCGTCAGAAGAGGAATTTTTAAAGGCCTAGATGTGTATGGGGTACAACATGGTTTTAAAGGTCTGATAGATGGTAATTTTGTCTTCATGAGCCTAGGCAGTGTAGGCGATATTATTCAGAGAGGAGGAACAATCCTACAGAATACACACTTTGAAAATTTTAAAACAGAGGAAGTTCAGAAACAGGCGTTAGCCCAACTAGTTGAGGCAGGTATTGAAGGACTAATTGTCATTGGCGGAGATGGTTCTTTTAAAGGAGCAGAAAAGTTAAACTACCATGGTTTCCCTACCGTTGGTATTCCCGCAACCATTGACAATGATGTTATAGGGACCGAATATACAATTGGGTTTGATACGGCTGTTAATACAGCAGTGAAAGCAATCGATAAAATTCGTGACACAGCTTCCTCTCATGATCGTACCTATGTTGTTGAAGTAATGGGCAGGGAATCAGGAGATATTGCCTTATGGGCGGGTATGTGTGCGGGTGCAGAGTCCATTATAATTCCGGAGGAAAAATACGAAGTGGAAGATATAATTACTCGTCTTAAACACGGCCATGAGCGAGGAAAGAGACATAGTATTATTGTAGTTGCTGAAGGGGCAGGGAAAGGGATAGGAACAGAACTTGGTAAAATCATTCAGGAGAAAACTGGATTTGAAACGAAAGTTACTATACTTGGCCACCTTCAACGTGGAGGATCTCCAAGTGCCTACGATCGAATGATGAGCAGTCAAATGGGGGCAAAAGCCGTAGATTTATTAGTAGAAGGTGAAAAAGGCATAATGATAGGTTTGAAAAATGGAGAACTAATTCATACACCTTTTGAGGAATCTATAAAGGAGAAGCAAATAGTTAACCTAAATATTTATCATTTGGCTAGAAGCCTCTCTATATAAAAAATGATTAGTCAAATGACATATTAAAAATAAACGGTAGGGGCAATTAGAGCGTGGTAAAGAAAAGTATATGAAATAAAGAGAACTAGTGGTAATTGTCTTCGTTGTGAAAAAGCGAATAAAAAATATTCATAATGAAGGTAAAGTGAACACAATTAGCAATCTAATTAAGAAATGGGGATATAAGATGAAAGTAGCTATCGCTTCTGACCATAGTGGTTTAACAATTCGTAAGGAGATTATTTCTTTACTGAAGGAAATGAATATTAGTTATATTGACCTTGGCTGTGAGTGTGACACTTCGGTTGATTATCCAGACTTTGCATTTCTAGTAGCCGAAAAAGTGGCAAAAGGTGACGCATCACGTGGAATTTTGATTTGTGGAACAGGTATTGGAATGAGTATTGCAGCAAACAAAGTAAAGGGAATTCGTTGTGCACTTGTACATGATACGTTTAGTGCTAAAGCAACCAGAGAACATAATAATTCCAATATATTAGCTATGGGAGAACGTGTTATCGGTATAGGATTAGCCCGGGACATAGTTAAAATATGGATTGAGACTTCTTTTAAAGGTGGTAGACACGAAAATCGTCTTAATAAAATAAACAGTTACGAATTAAATAGTGACTTATCAAAAAAATAACCAGAATGATATATAAGAGCTAACAATTTTTATCGTATGTTTACTAAATCAAACTATTTTTAACTTATTTATGTTAAGTAAATAAATTTTTTATATATTTTTATTAAAAAATCATTTTTAGACGAAGATGATGACTTTTTATACATTTAACATATTTAATTAGAAAAAAGTTAAAATATGACTTCATCATGAGGGGATAAGAAGTAGAATGAGTGTATTAGATGCAAGAGTAATTAATACAACACATGGTTTAGAGACCTATTTAGATTTAATGGATAATATTGAATTGAAAAAAATTCATCTCCCAACTCTAAATAATCCATTTTATGAAATTCAATTTGGAATACAGTATTTTCGTTTAACAAAAGGAAAGTATTATGATAGTCAGAAAAACTATTTTAAAATTCGCATGAGTAGTGATTTTAATTCAGTTATATTAAAAGAAACTAGGATTCAAAGTTTATTTGCAGTTAAAAGTAATGATGAGAGGGCGGCTACAAAGCAACTGTTAGAGGAGTGGCTTATTAAAACTAATTCTTACAGAAAGTCTATATATATATTGATTGAAAAAGTAAAAAAAGAAAATATTTATACAGAAGAAGATATTCAGCATCAAATAAAAAAGATAAAATTTTTGGAGAAATTACTTGAACTAACAACAGAAGATATTCAAAATGCTTCTATAGAAAGGTGAATTCAATTATCAAGGTTAAAAAGAGGAGTCTGATGTGTAAATTTCAAACTAGCTGCAAGCAATCTCTAACACTTGATTTGTAGGGAGAAGTAAACCTTCCCCAAGTGGAAAAACTATCGTTGTAATCGTATTTTATAAGCAGTGAGATGATTCCTACAGCACAACCACAGTTTTGGTGATCTGATTGAAATGATGAAAGAATGCATACTCTCCTTTGCTCATACAACTATTATGTGCTGAGTTCATGAGCACGGCTCTAAATTAGATAAGCAAGTACCATATCATCTTAATGCAACCAATGATTTTGGGAAAATGGATGATGTGTACGTAATGTCTTTTTTCAGTCACACCCAATGGTAGCAAGAAAATAAAAGTTTCTAGATCGCCGAAATTTGCATCGAGTGAAGTTATATGTAAAACAAAAGTTAATTTCCTCAGAGAACGTTTCTCTGCATATTAGATACATATATTTAATGTTTTTCTCCCTGAAAATAGGTTATTTTTCATTTGACGAACAAATTATGCCCCTAAGAGGGCTACTTAATCAAGCTTGTTACTAGTTTTATTCCATTTATTTAATATTCTTAGAAATCAGTCCGAATACTGATAAAATACGTTGGTACAGTGTAAGCTATATGATTTTTTAAGCTTTTGGACAATAACCACGAAAAAGAGACTTGCTTTATGATGAAAGCAAGTTAAAAGAAGGATAATCGATAATCACGTTGGTAATTCCATTATAATCCAATAAGTTATAATGAGGCATTAAAATATGGTTAAAAAATAATTAAAAGTAAATTAATTGACAAAAAGGCATTAATTTATTTTTAATTTCAGTCGCATTAAATTCCATAATTCAAAGAAAATCCTTGACTTTATTCCTATAAGTGCTTCCGATGTATAGACACCGATTGCCGTTACTTATTTCTATATGATTTTTTGGGGTTTGAAAGGCATTTATGATTATAAATTTAAAGGTTGCAGGAAAAAAACAATTAATACTCAAGCAGCATTTCGTGCTTTTTATCCTATTTAAATTAATTCGAAATTATAGTGGAAAATTAAAATATTAGTAGACAACTGCTATTTAATATGGTTTGCTGAATTCAAAGAATGTTTAATATATTCTTTAAATTCATTTCTCTAAGGAGGATCTTATGCGTTTAACAATCGAGCATATTTTAAACTTTGATATCATGAATACTGCAACGGTAAAGGCAGGAAAAGACATTATAAATCAAAAGTATGTTCAGTGGATTTCTGCAATTGAAATGCCTGTAGAAAATTTTGTGAGAAAAAATGAAGTCGTATTAACTACAGCAATTGGTTGCGGGCATGATTTGGAATTACTCAAAGGTTTTGTACAAGATATTATAGAATCAGAGGCTACGGCTCTTATTATTGCTGTAGGTCGTTACATATTTGATATTCCTAAGGAAGTTATTGAATTAGCAGAGAAAAAACAATTGATTATCATTGAGATTCCCTGGGAAGTTCGGTTTGCTAGTATTATTGAGAATGTGATGAAAGAATTAAATGACCTTAATTATAAGGAGTTCAAAAAATCAGAAAGAACTCAACAGGAACTCTTAAAATTAATTTTGCAAGGTGAGGATCTTGATTATATTTCTAAATTCGTTCAGACAGAAATAGGAGGACTAGTACTCATTACTGATCGAAATGGAACAATTGAAGGAATAAGCAGCCATAGCCGAAAGATTATAGAAAAATGGCCTCTGTATATTGAAAAAAATCTTATTCCGTCAACAGAGAGAACGACGTTAACACGTGATCCTATGTTTCAAAAATTTAAAAGTATTGCAGTAGAGGACCACACATTTCTACAACTCCCCATTCTTACCGTTTCAGGTGAAATACAAGGTTATTTATTTGTTATTTTACGCGCAGGGTTATCTATAGATTTATTTTTAACACAATACCGCGTCAATGTATTGGAACATGCTGTGACGACTATAGCTCTTTGGTTTTCTAAAAAAAATGCCATTGAAGATACAAAAATGCGTTTGCGCAGTGATTTTGTTCATGAACTCGCCAAGGGAGAATTTAACTCTTTGGAGCAGGCTCATTCAAGAGCCAAAGCTTTTGGTTATAACTTGAAATTGCCTTATATCTGTATTTTAGGTTTTCCGGAAAATTTAAAAAAGATTTTTCATACACAAAAAAAAGATCATGACTTGTTTGAACATTGGCTTGACAGTATGATTCACTATATTGAAGAAGAAATTTCATATGCAGCAAAGTCACTAAACAAAGGAGTAATGATGAGTTATCATGGGGAAGAATTGATTATTTTTCTAGAGGATAACTTAAAAAATAATAATGACAGCGCTAACAATTTTTTGAACTTGGTAGAGAGACGCTTGCGGAATTTGCTTCCTGAGGTAATCATATCATGGGGAACCGGAAATTATCATGAAGGTATTGTTGGGCTTAAGGAAAGCTATGAAAATGCAAAAGTAGCTTTAACTATTGGTAGAAATAAAAAAGGGTTAGGAGAGCGTATGTTATATGAGAATACGCGCATTGATCGTGTACTCCTAAATCTTGCTGAAAACGAGGAGATGAAAGAAGTCATCTTATCTACCATTGGTCCGTTAGTGAAGTATGATGAACAGCGCAACATGGACTTAATAGGTACATTTACTACATACAATCATTATCATGGAAATGTGAGTCAAACGGCGAGGGCATTAAATCTTCATAGGCAATCTCTGATGTATAGATTAAGGAAAATTGAATCCTTGACTGGACTTTCGCTCATTGATCCTGACGATTTATTTTTATTAGATCTAAGTGTTAAAATTTGGAATTCAGGAATGTCAAACAAAGCGCTTAATTTAGTTTAAGCACTTAAATGAAAAACTATATAGTAGAATTGATAAGTTAATAAGAGCTGGAAGTTTAAAAGGTGATGACAAGGATTTTATTAGTCTTGTCATCATCTTATGTTGGATCTTGAAAGTTTTTACGTTCGAGATGCATTATTTAAAATTGTATGAAGAAATTAGCTTTTCATTAGCCACTTTCATCAATAGATTACTGAAAATTCAAACGTTATAATCAAAAGGAAGATATAAGTACTTGTTTTAATAATGAGAAGCTTAATATCAAGGAGGGAGAAGCTTGAATCATCTCAAGTCTGTAAGAAAAGAAAATGAATTAACCATTCTTAATATTTGGGAAGCAAAAAGAAGAATTGCTTCCATTATAAATAGGACTCCATTAATTCAATCTTATATTCTGTCTGAAAAAGCAGGACGTCCCGTTTATTTAAAGCTTGAGAATGTTCATGAGATTGGAGCATTTAAAGTAAGAGGAGCAGCTAATAAAATATTGAGTTTAAATGAAGAGGAGAAAAAGAGAGGAATTGCAACATTCTCAACAGGAAACCATGGAATGGCCGTAGCGTATGTAGCGAAAAAGCTTGGTATTGAGGCCGTAGTATGTATTTCAAAACGCGTTCCGAATGCAAAAGTTGATTCGTTGAAAAGACTGGGCGCAAAAATTGAAATTTACGGAGACAGTCAAGACGAAGCAGGGGAGCGCTGTTATGAGTTAGAAAAAGAGAAAGGGTTAACAGTTATAGAACCATTTGATGATCCGCATATTATCGCAGGACAGGGAACAATCGGGTTAGAAATACTAGAGGAAGTACCTGACTTAAAAGATGTGATTATTCCACTTTCAGGAGGAGGGTTGTTGTCAGGAATTGGATTAGCCTTAAAATCTAATGATCCGTCTATAAGAATAACGGGAGTCTCAATGGAGCATTCGGCTGTCATGTATGAAAGTTTAAAAGTAGGAAAACCAATAAAATTAGTAGAAAAAAATACTCTTGCTGATAGTTTATTGGGTGGGATCGGATTGGATAATAAATATACATTCCAGATGGTCCAGAAATATATGGATGATGTCCTGCTTATTCCTGAGGAAGAAATTTCCTATAGTATGGCTTTTATGATGGATAAGCATCGTATGATTATGGAAGGAGCCGCAGCTACGGGAGTTGCAGCAGTTTTAGGTAATAAAGTGGCTCATCAAGAAGGAGCTCTAGCTATTATTATCAGTGGACAAAATGTTGACCTTTCTATACTTCGTCAATTAATTCAAAATTATAGTTGAGTCAGGTACACTTTCAGGCACAGTATAAAACGAATAAAGATTTTTGGAGGAGAAAATAATGAAGAACATAGGAACAGATCGTGTGAAACGTGGAATGGCAGAAATGCAAAAAGGTGGCGTTATCATGGACGTTATTAACGCAGAGCAAGCAAAAATTGCAGAAGCAGCAGGAGCTGTTGCGGTTATGGCATTAGAGCGCGTTCCAGCCGATATCCGTGCAGCCGGCGGCGTGTCTCGTATGGCAGATCCAACAATTGTTGAAGAAGTGATGAATGCTGTATCCATTCCAGTTATGGCAAAAGCTCGTATTGGTCATATTGTCGAAGCACGCGTGCTAGAAGCAATGGGTGTAGACTATATTGATGAAAGTGAAGTTCTGACTCCAGCTGATGAGGAATTTCATTTGAATAAAAGTACGTTTACGGTTCCATTCGTATGTGGTTGCCGGGATCTTGGTGAAGCAGCAAGACGTATTGGTGAGGGTGCCGCAATGCTTCGTACAAAAGGGGAACCAGGGACGGGAAATATCGTCGAAGCAGTACGCCATATGCGCCAAGTAAATGCTCAAGTACGTAAAGTAGTGGGTATGGACGAAGATGAGTTAATGACAGAAGCAAAATTACTAGGTGCACCTTATGAATTATTACTTCAAATTAAACGTGAAGGCCGTTTACCAGTGGTGAACTTCGCAGCAGGCGGTGTAGCAACACCAGCTGATGCAGCGCTAATGATGCAGCTTGGCGCAGACGGTGTATTCGTTGGTTCAGGGATCTTTAAATCAGACAACCCTGAAAAATTTGCACGTTCCATTGTAGAAGCAACAACGCATTATCAAGATTATGAACTCATTGCAAACTTGTCAAAAGGATTAGGAAATGCCATGAAAGGAATTGAAATTTCATCATTATTACCAGAAAACCGTATGCAAGAACGCGGCTGGTAATGATAAATCTACATTATTCAAAAAAAGTAGCTCCATAAGGTGATGAAAAGGATAATATTATCCTTTTCATCACCTTATTTTATTCATTATATATAGATAAAGAAATTAATTATATAATTTTCTGTACCTTTATTATGTAAAGAAGCCTTACAAATGTTAAGAAATGAAAGGCCATTTTGTACGTTTTTTTGATAGTTTGACTAAAAAAGTCTTAAAAATTTCATACATTTTTGCGAATGTTAATTATTATCTTATTTAAATATAATTTAATTAAGAGATAAAATATTCAGAATATTAAGTTTGGAAAACAGGAGGAATCTATTCTATGTCATTTGGCACAACAGAATACAGAGAGAGAATTCAAAAAACAAAAGAAAAAATGACTGCTCAAGGAATTGAAGTATTGCTTATTACAGATCCAGCTAATATGAATTATTTGTCAGGCTATGACGGATGGTCTTTTTACGTACATCAAATGCTTGTCATCATTAATGATGAAGATCAGCCTATTTGGATCGGAAGAGGTCAAGATGCAAACGGAGCTAAAGTAACAACATGGCTTTATCATGAAAATATTATTCCATATCCAGATGATTATGTACAATCAGACACAAAACATCCAATGGATTTTGTAGCCGATATTTTAAAACAAATCGGCCAGGACAATCGTTCAATTGGTGTTGAAATGGAGAACTATTATTTTACAGCTAAATGTTATCAACAATTGCAAAAAGGTTTACCAAATGCCGCATTTAAAGATGCAACTCTTTTAGTAAACTGGGTTCGCCTTATTAAATCGAATGCAGAAATTGAATATATGAAGCGTGCTGCCACTATTGTTGAAAACGCGATGCAGGAGGGAATTGCATCAATTGATGTAGGTGTACGTGAATGTGATGTAGCTGCAAAAATATTCCATACACAAATAACTGGAACAAAAGAGTTTGGTGGGGACTATCCGGCCATCGTGCCTCTTCTTCCATCAGGTGAGAAAACATCTACGCCGCATTTAACTTGGACGGACGAGCGTTATAAACAAGGAGATACAGTTATTTTAGAACTGGCAGGCTGTTACAGACGCTATCATTCACCACTTGCTCGAACAGTAAATATTGGTAAGCCTTCAGATAAAGTACAACTACTTTCAGATGTTGTAGTAGAAGGATTAAATGCTTGCCTTGACATGATTAAGCCTGGCATAGCATGCGAAGAAATTGAAGAGACCTGGAGAAGAACAATTGAAAAAAGTGGGATTATAAAAGATTCACGTATTGGTTATGCAATGGGTCTTAACTATCCTCCTGATTGGGGCGAGCACACAGCAAGCATTCGTAAAGGAGATAAAACGATTCTCCAGCCAAATATGACGTTCCATCTTATTCCGGGCATTTGGCTAGACAGTTACGGATTTGAAGCAAGTGAATCATTCCGTGTAACCGAAACGGGATGTGAAACATTCGCTTCTCTTCCAAGGTCATTATTTATAAAAGATGGTGCATTGACTAACTAATAATTTATTCGCGGAGGTGAAGTACATCTATGTATATTTTTACGGAACCAGAACTAAAGCAGTATATTCAATTGAATCTGGAAGCTATCAATATTGTAGAAGAAGGGTTTACAAAATTAGCTAATAATCAGGTTGAAATGCCTCCGATCATGCGCATTGATCTTCATGATCAAAATGGGGAAGTGGACGTTAAGACAGCGTATGTCAAAGAAAAAGACATGTTTGCTATTAAAATTTCTTCAGGATTTTTTAATAACTATCAGCTGGGACTTCCAAGTGGAAATGGCATGATGATATTAATAAGCACTCAAACTGGTGTACCTCAAGCCATTCTTTTAGACAATGGATATTTAACAGAAGTTCGTACCGCTGCTGCTGGAGCCATCGCTTCCAAATACCTTTCTAAAGAACATGTGACGACAGTGGGAGTGATTGGAGCAGGAAGTCAGGCGAGATTCCAAGTCAGAGCACTAAAATTAGTACGCGACTTTGGTAAAGTACTTGTATATGCCCGTTCAACTGATCGTGCTAAAAAGTATGCACAAGACATGTCATTAGAGCTTGGAATTGAAGTTAAAGTCGTAGACAGTGCCGAAGCAGTAGTTAGAAACAGTGATACAGTCATCACAACAACTCCAGCAACAGAACCTATTATTAAAGCAGAATGGCTGCATCCAGGTCTTCATATTACAGCGATGGGATCAGATGCTGAACATAAACAGGAGTTGGAGGCCAAAGTGCTAGCAAGGGCTGATAAGCTTGTATGTGATAAAAAGGAACAATGCGCTCGTTTAGGAGAACTTCATCACGCCTTTAATCAACGTATAGTAACGGATAATACCCCCATTATCGAACTAGGTCAACTCACTTCAAAAGAAGTACGAGGGAGAGAAAATGATGAGCAAATCACAATTTGTGATTTAACAGGGACAGGGGTTCAAGATACAGCAATCGCACTGTTTGCTTACAGCGAAATGGTGAAACGAAATGCAGGATGGAACGTTGAAAACAAAACATTGTCGTTAAAAAACTAATGAGGAGTGATCATATGACAAATGAAAAGATCAAGGTAGGAACAAAAGCAGTATGGGCAGGAGAAAAAGAGTATTTGGTGCACGGGGCTACACAAGTGCCAGTTGTTCTTAGTGTAGCTTACGGTTACGATGATATGGATGAATGGTATGATGTAGCAATCGGAAAGAAAAAGGGACATATTTACGGACGTAATACGAATCCAACGGTCCAAGCATTTGAAGATAAAGTGAAAATTTTAGAAGGCGGGGAGGCTGCTACAAGCTTTTCAACAGGAATGGCTGCTATCAGCAACACATTGTCTACCTTTTTAGTACCAGGTGATCGTATTGTATCTATAAAAGATACATATGGCGGTACAAATAAAATCTTTACAGAGTTTCTTCCCCGTCAGCAAATAAAGGTAACTCTTTGTGAAACAGGCAACCACGAGCAAATCGAAGCAGAAGTGACAAAAGGTTGCAAAATTTTATACTTAGAAACGCCAACGAATCCTACAGTGAAAATTACGGACATTGAGCGTATGGCTAAAGTAGGCCGCGATGCAGGTGCGCTAGTCATTGTAGATAATACATTTGGAACACCGATTAACCAGAATCCACTTGCATTAGGAGCAGACTTAGTTATCCATAGTGCCACTAAATTTTTAGGGGGGCATGCAGACGCATTAGGAGGAGTGGTGTGCGGTTCAAAAGAACTTGTTGAAAAAATCTACCACTTCCGTGAAATTAATGGGGCAACAATGGATCCAATGGCTGCTTATCTAATGTTACGAGGAATGAAAACGCTACATTTACGTGTTCGTCAGCAAAGCGAAAATGCAATGGCTCTTGCGAAATATTTACAAACAAAAGAAATTGTAGAAGGTGTTTACTATCCAGGTCTTGAAACGCATCCAAATCATGATATTGCAAAAAAACAAATGAAACAATTTGGAGGTATGCTTAGTTTTGCAGTTAAAGGCGGTGTTGACACCGTAAGAGACCTTCTACCAAAATTACAATTCGCCAACCGTGCGGCTAACCTTGGAGCCGTTGAAACAACGGTTGGACCTGCCCGTACCACAAGCCACGTGGAATGTACACCAGAAGAACGTGCGGCAATGGGAATTCCAGAAGGGCTTATCCGTATCTCTTGCGGTATTGAAGAGATTGAGGACATTATTGCAGATTTTGAGCAAGCATTCAATCATGTGGAAAGCGCCCTAAAAGTTTAATGAAAGTCTTGTAAAAGGAAGTGGAAACCGCATGGCCAATGCTCATTCTATGGTCGAGCAAGTAAATAAATTATATACCCAATTAATTGAATGGCGACGCAGGTTTCATCAACATCCCGAACTCAGTTTTCAGGAGTTCGGGACTTCTAAATTTGTTGCTGAAACCCTACGAAGTATGGATGGAATAGATGTAGAAACAGGAATTGGAGTTGAAACAAGCGTTATTGGTACCTTGACTTCCAGGGATGGTCCAACTATCGCTATTAGAGCTGATATGGATGCTTTGCCAATTAAAGAAGAAAATATAACAGATTATTGCTCTCTAAATAGTGGAGTGATGCATGCATGCGGTCATGACGCACATACAGCCATTTTACTTGGAATTGCCCATGTGCTGGCCTCTGCTTTTAAAAAGGGAAAACTAAAAGGAACCATAAAATTCATCTTTCAACCTGCGGAAGAAAGTACAGATGAAAACGGGCTCTCTGGGTCTCCTTACATGGTTCAAGCTGGGGTGTATGATGACGTTGACGCAGCGATTGCCCTTCATATGTGCCCGTGGCTACCCGTAGGAGAGATACAAATGAATGATGGCTATAGTATGGCAAATGTGGATGTATTTGAAGGGAAAATTTATGGAACCGGTGGGCACGGTGCCTACCCAGAACTCGGTACAGACCCCATTTGGATGCTTGGTCCCGTGATGCAGGTCTTACATGGTATTGTATCCCGTAAAGTGTCTGCATTAGATGCAGCTGTTGTAAGTATAGGCCAAGTACATGCAGGAACAGCAAGCAACATTATTCCTACGGAAGTTTCTATTACAGGTACGCTTCGCAGTTATGCACCTGAAGTTCGGGATTTATTGGCATCAGAATTAGAGAAAGCGTTTTCAATAGTAGAATCACTAGATGGAAAGTATTCGTTCAAAGTCGAAAGAGGGGAGCCGGCATTAAATAATAGTGCTGCTATTAACGACTGGATTATAGAAGCTATTGAGGAGATGTACCCTCAATTAGGCATTACAAGACGACCCTTTGGGATGGGCGGGGAAGATTTTGGCTACGTGACGCAAAAAATTCCAGGTTCAATGATTTTTCTTGGCTGTGCGCTAAAAGATGAGGTTCAAAGAGATTTACATACCCCCATTTTTGATATTGATGAAACTTGTTTACCAATCGGGGTAGCAGTTCTTGCACAAACAGCTATAAAATTTTTAAAGGGTGAGGTTACCTTACCAATCAATGAGCAGTTGGAGGTACAAACATATGGCACATAAATTAGCATTTATCGGATTTGGAGTTGTAGGTCAAGGATTAGCTGAAATTTTACGCGATAAAAAAGAAACGTTGAAAAAAGAAGAAGGCTTCGAAGGTGAGATTGTAGCTATTTCTGATTTCATGAAAGGATCAATTTATCACCCACATGGTCTAGACATCGATACAATCCTGCATGTGTTAAATGAAACAGGAAATCTTGAAAACTATCCTAAAACACCGGGACTTATCACAGGGTGGGATAGTTTTAAAACCATTCGTGAAACAATTGCGGATACAATTGTCGAAGTATCCTACACCGATGTAAAAACAGGGCAGCCGGCTATTGACCACTGTAAATTGGCATTTGAGAGTGGGAAAAATGTAGTCATGACCAACAAAGGACCTGTTGCGTTAGCATATAAAGAACTTTCCGAACTCGCTAGCCAAAAGAACGTATCCTGGGGATTCGAAGGAACCGTCATGAGTGGAACGCCTGCCTTAAGAATGCCTGTGGCAACACTTGCAGGAAATGAGATTATTGAAATACGTGGTATTTTAAATGGCACAACCAATTATATTCTAACGAAAATGGAAGATGAAGGTGTTTCTTATGAGGAAGCTCTAAAAGAAGCACAGGAGCTGGGCTATGCTGAAGCAGATCCTACAAGTGATGTAGAAGGGTACGATGCAAGATATAAAATTGCGATTTTAGCAAACTATGTAATGAACGAACCCTTAAAAGTAGAAGATGTATCATGCACCGGTATAACGGATATTACACTAAAAGAGATAGAAGAAGCAAGGAAAGAAGGAAAGCGCTGGAAACTGTTAGCAAAAGCCCGTAAAGAAAATGGCGCCGTGAAAGCTTCTATTACCCCAGAAAAAGTGAAGATAACAGATCCACTTGCATCAATTAGTGGTGCTGTGAATGCCATTACCTATGAATGCGATCTTTTAGGAACTGTGACGTTAAGTGGCGCTGGGGCTGGAAAGGTCGAAACAGGTTTCTCTCTTTTAATTGATTTAATTAACATTGATCGTGAACGAAAGCTAGTAAATATTTAATTATAGAAAGGCAGGAATGGTGATGAAAATTCAAGTTGCTGGTCGAAAGATGTATTTTGCGGGTAAATGGGTCAGTAGGGATCAAACCATTGAAGTACGAGATCCACAAGATAATAGCATAATTGATACAGTCCCTGCTGCTTCAGCCGAAGATATGCTTCAATGTGTAGAAGAAGCAAAAGATGGAGCAAAAATCGCGGCTACTATGGCGGTTCATGAGCGAATGGCAGTAATTTATAAAGCAGCCGATTATATCGAGGCAAACAAAGAAAAATATGCATCTACGATTGCACGAGAAGGTAGCAAAACGATCCGTGAAGCAACAAAAGAAGTAGCAAGATGCATTCAGACACTTCGAATTAGTGCCGAAGAGGCAAGAAGAATTCATGGTGAGACCATTCCGTTTGATCAAATGCCAGGGAGTGAGAACCGAGTTGGATACTATCAGCAAGTTCCAATTGGTATCATCGGTGCCATTACACCTTTCAATGATCCATTAAATCTTGTTGCACACAAAGTGGGACCAGCTATTGCATCAGGTAATGCCATTATTGTAAAACCAGCAACTGTCACACCATTAAGTGCACTTTTACTTGCAGAAGCATTCGCTGAAGCCGGACTTCCTCCAAAAGTGTTATCTGTGATAACAGGTTATGGAAGTGAGATTGGGGATGTTCTTGTGAAACACCCTGCAGTTCGTATGATTTCTTTTACAGGCGGACTTGAAGCAGGAGAAGAAATTGCCCGGAAAGCAGGACTGAAAAAAATTAGCATGGAGTTGGGTTCAAATTCACCGGTCATCGTTTTAGAGGATGCTGACTTAGAAGACGCTGTAGAATCGACAGTTTCCGGCGCTTTTTGGGCAGCTGGGCAAAACTGTCTAGGAGTCCAGCGAATATATATTCAAGAAAGTGTGATTGATCAATTTAAAACTGCGTTTGTGGAGCGTACTAATCAATACAACATGGGGGATAAACAGTCAGAACTAACCGACATGGGTCCACTTATTACAGAGAAGGAAGCCATACGTGTAGAGAAGATGGTGAATGAAGCGATTGAAAAAGGCGCCATTTTATTAACAGGTGGCGAACGCAACAAAGCTTTCTATTCCCCTACTGTTCTAACCAACATACCAGAAGATTGTACGATTGCTAAAGAAGAAATTTTTGGACCGGTTGTTCTCTTGTATTCAGTTTTGGATATTGACACAGCAATTGAAAAATCAAACGATGTTAATTATGGCTTACAGGCAGGTATTTTTACAAAGAATATCGATAAAGCTCAAAAAGCCATTGCTAAGATGGATGTTGGCGGTATTATGGTTAATGACAGCAGTGACTACCGGATTGATGCTATGCCGTTTGGTGGTATGAAAAAATCAGGATTAGGACGAGAAGGAATTAAATTTGCGATTCATGAAATGACCGAGCCCAAAGTCGTTTGCTTTAAATTATCTAACTATTAAAAAAAGCCACACTAAAGAATTATTCAAATATAGAAGAAAGGGAACGTGCTATAAAAAGCAAAATTCCCTTTCCTTCCCTTTAGAATAATTAGAAAATTCAATCTGCAATTTTCTGATTATTGAAAATTAATTTTATTCCTATTAGTTTATCGCTTAATCTTTTGTAATTTACGTGCTCATTTAGGTCCTTTTCTTTTATGCCTAGCTATTCAAATGTTAATCATGAAGATCAACATTTGAATAGCTAGACTGTATATTGGAATGTAAATGATTTATTTTCACTTATATAATTGACTCAAGCAACATTCGAATGTATTGAAAATGATAATACGGAATCTGTAACAGATACGAATATAAAGGTGACACTGAAGCAATGAATCAATTATTTGATGAGGAGGCACATTGTGGGCCATAAAAAAAACGAAAAATTAAAAAGAGAAGATATTACTATTGTTGATACTAAAATTGCTAAGCAGTCTATGATGGGAACATCTCTTGGTAACGCGATGGAGTGGTTCGACTTTGGAATTTATTCCTATTTAGCTGTTACAATGGGACAAGTCTTTTTTCCTGAAATCGATCCCTCTTTTCGATTAATCTATGCTTTCGCGACTTTTGCTGTTGCTTTTATCGCAAGACCAATCGGTGGTTTATTTTTCGGTATGATGGGTGATCGTCTTGGTCGTAAGAAAGTGCTTGCTATTACATTAATTATGATGGCGGTCGCGACTTTAAGCATTGGGCTCATTCCCAGCTATGATGCTATTGGTATTGCTGCTCCGACATTATTACTTATTGCTAGGCTAGTACAAGGATTTTCAACAGGAGGAGAATATGCAGGGGCCATGACATTTATCGCAGAATCCACATCAGATAAAAAACGTGGATTTATGGCAAGTGGTTTAGAAGTTGGAACACTCGTTGGTTTTAGCGCAGGTGCCGGATTAGTCACATTATTTACCTTCCTCCTTGGAGATAAAACTATGCTCGAATGGGGTTGGAGAATTCCTTTCTTTATTGCTGCTCCTTTAGGGTTAATTGGTTTTTATTTTCGAAATCGTCTAGAGGAAACACCTGCATTTGAAGCAATGTTGAAGGTAGAAGAAGAAAGAAGTCCAGCTTCTCTTAAAGAGATTTTGATTCACCATTGGAAGCCATTGTTAATTTGTATCGGAATCGTTCTCTTTTATAATACGATGAGTTATATGGTTCTCACTTATATGCCTTCCTATTTATCGGACGAACTAGGTTATGGTGAAAAGAAAGGATTATTCTTAGTTCTAATTGTTATGATTGCTATGATTCCATTTGTCCTAGCAATGGGATATTGGAGTGACCGTATTGGTCGAAATCGCATTGTTAAAGGCGCTTTAATCGGGACAATTATTCTGAGTATACCAGCTCTTATGATGATTGGTAATGGAAATAGTTACACTGCCTTTTTAGGGTTGTTTATTATTGGTATTCTATTATCTGCTTTCCAGGGAGCTCTTCCTGCTACGTTACCGTCTTTATTTTTTACAAAAGTACGGTATGGTTCACTTGCTATTACGTATAATGTTTCTACCTCTATATTTGGTGGAACTACCCCTCTAGTTGTGGCTTGGTTAGTAAGTGTTACGAAGAATAAAATGGTTCCTGCTTATTATCTCATGGCTGTTTGTGTGATTGGGCTTATCATTGTCGCCTTTTTTGTTAAAGAAACAGCTGGTAGATCACTACGTGGATCTGCTCCAGCAGTAGATAATGCAAGTGAAATTGAACAAGTATTGAAAAGTCCGGATGAAGCCCTTTGGTGGGAAGAAGAAGTTAAACACGGAAATATTAATCATAGTGTAATGGATTCTAGGCAACAAAATGCAGAGAACGTACGTTAGATCAATTTCTAATAAGTAACGAATTTTTATAAAAAAATTCACCTTTATATTAATGAATATACAGCTCGCAAGAGAAGCTCAAACATTTTAGCCTAAGACATATATCCTTTTTTAAGGAAAGACGATCCTTTGGGCGTCTTTTCTGGTTAATTTTATTTGTTATAAAGACAAATGGGCCCTTTTTCTACATGGCGTGTAATGAGTAAATAATTTTTTATTCAATATATTAATCATTACTTATAAAGCAGTAGATAATTAATTGTTTTTTAAATAGATGTATATAAAATAATATCTATTGTCAGAGAAGAGGCCCTTATGAGATTTCAAGGGCCTTTTTACTGATCAATCTCTATAATATCCATTATGTTAACTAAAAATATATGAGAGGTACTTTGATAATTTAACAAAGTACCTCAACTATAAATCCTCCAGGTGCCTCTACATAAAATGTATAACCATGTAATTGTTTTGGAGCTTCGACATTAAACCCATCTTCTTTTAACCTTTG
>DATMFE010000111.1:0-1932 GCA_035556295.1 Ureibacillus sp. | reverse complement strand
TAATGACAGCTATACAAACGAAATGTATCCGCATGCTGGGGCTGTTTTATCTATAGACTTTGAGAAAAATCAACAGGCTTTACAGGAGTTTTTTGAGTAAGTCTTGTTACATGAGATACGTGTATAACTACGATATTTTCGTGATGACGTATCATCTATATAAAAGAGGCTGCCTAAGCAGTCTCTTACTACATGATTTCATAAAACGGAGAATATTATCGCGATAGTTCGGACTAATCATTCTATTTCCTATATGGAATGAAGATTAATACGCTCCATGATGCTTGTTGATTTAAAAGGGTTAATGTAGGAATCATTTCATTTCACCGAGCAAGACAAAGTTGTTTTGTTCATAGTCAATCTCCTTTAAAGAGTTGAGTAGGAAGGGCGAGTTACGTGCTTCACTAATTCAATAACAGTTGGAATATCCAGTGTGCTGCGATTTTTTACTAAGTGAGTTCCAAGGATAATCGCATTTGTTTTAACGTTAATTCGTTGGTCCGTATTAGCAATTCCATCTAAATCGATTACATGTGAAAGTCCGCTTGCTTTTCTAATTAATTCCCAGCCAGCAAATCCAAAGCTGTCCGCTTTCACTTTTTGTAAAACATAAGATAATAGGCCATCAATGTTTTTAAATTCATCACAACTTTCACTATTCCATAGTGTTGAATAAGTGCCTGTGAAAGTTAACCAAAATGTCCGAATATGAGAAAGAATAATCTCTTGATCCGCTTCTTCACGTGTAACAGCTTGGAAAAGGAGATTAGCAATAAATTGTCCTGTATCAAAGCCGATTGGACCATAGAAGGCGAATTCAGGGGCAATGACTTTTGTTTCGCTTTCGCTTGTCAAAATATGTCCTGTATGTAAATCGCCATGCAATAGAGCTTCTTGTTCACTCATAAATATTTTTTTCAATTTTGCCACTTCTAATTTTAATTCATGGTCGTTCCATAACGTTTCTACAATCTCGGATAATTCCACTTCATAGTCGGTTGGCGTATGCTCAAAGAATCGGCTGGTAAAGATGGAACTTTCTGTAATTTTACACAGTTCTGGATTCGTGAAAGCACGCGCGATTTCTTTTTTTGTCGTTGATTCTAAGTAATAGTCGGATGTGTAAAATAAAGTTTTGGCTGCATATTCGCCAATATGTTGTGAAATAAGAGGATAGCTTTCGCCTTCAATAAGGCCAGTGCGGGCAATCTTTACATGTGATAAGTCTTCCATGACCGTAATGGCAAGCTGTTTATCTACATAATACACTTTTGGGACATATTCGCGGCAATAGCTTCCGAATGTAAGTAAGGCATCTGCTTCAATAGCTGCTCGTTTTAATGTAAGCGGCCAGCTTTCATCTAGCACTTTTGCATAGGGAATGGCTTGTTTAATAATAAACCCTTTATTAGTTGCGTTATCTGCGACATGGAAAACAGAATGTAACGTGCCAGTTCCAATTTTGCGGCAAGTTAATGTCGCGTCCTTATCTAATAATTCTAGCTTTTGTATGAGTGCAATCGCTGTTTCGTTCGTTAATAATTCGAACGAGCCTTGTTTTTGTGTCAATATAATCCCTCCAGATTATCGTTTAGACAAGTAAAAAACCTCTTTCGATTTAAGAAAGAGGTTTTGAAATGATGATTCAAACCTCTTATCTTTCAGAAAGAATTCTTTCTGATGGAATTAGCACCGTGCCTTGCGGATTATTTCTCCACATATTGCGGTCGGTTGCTGGGCGTCATAGGGCCATATCCCTCAGCCTGCTCTTGATAAGAGAACGTATATTTTTCATTTTTAATAAATTATAGTTGGCTTGGAAAAATAATAACAATATTCCTAAAACATTGTCAATATAAAAAATTAATAAAATTCCGGACGTCGGTCGGCAAACACAGGAATTTTATTACGCACTTCGCGTACTTTAGTAAA
>DATMFE010000110.1:0-18623 GCA_035556295.1 Ureibacillus sp. | reverse complement strand
GAAAACCATCCAATTCTAAGACCCAACAAGCTCAATATTAGAAAAAATTCCGTAGTTATTAGAAAAAGCCCCGTAGTTATTAGAAAATTTTCCTGAGTTATTAGAAAAAACGGGGGACTTATTAGAAAACTTTCCAATACTGAAGCCCGACAAGTTCAATATTAGAAAAAATTGCGTAGTTATTAGAAAAAGCCCCGTAGTTATTAGAAAAAATGAAGGACTTATTAGAAAACCATCCAATTCTAAGACCCAACAAGCTCAATATTAGAAAAAATTCCGTAGTTATTAGAAAAAGCCCCGTAGTTATTAGAAAAAATGAAGGACTTATTAGAAAACAATCCAATTCTAAGGCCCAACAAGCTCAATATTAGAAAAAATTCCGTAGTTATTAGAAAATTCATCGGAGTTATTAGAAAAATGAAGGCTTATTAGAAAACGATCCAATTCTAAGGCCCAACAAGCTCAATATTAGAAAAAATTCCGTAGTTATTAGAAAATTCATCGGAGTTATTAGAAAAAACGAAGGACTTATTAGAAATCACAAACAACTTATTAATTAAGATAAATACAACTACCTGATTTTTTCATAAACTTTAGCAAAATTGTTCTATACAACATAGAACAGTATTGTTATAATAACTGTAGAACAGAATTGTTCTAGTGAACATAGAACAGTCTCTATAAATGAAATACAAAATAAATTACATAAATCATTGGAAATGGGTGAGGGAAATGGAAACGAGTTTTATTCACGTTAATGAATTGTCGAAGTCATTTGATCAGCAAACTGTCTTGCAAAATGTGAACTTCCAAGTGAAAAAAGGTGAGATTATTGGATTAATTGGTCCCAATGGAGCAGGAAAAACGACGTTTATCCGAATTCTAAATGGTGTTATTAAGCAAGACAAAGGGACAATTGCAATCAATGGGTTAAATCCATTAAAAGATGGAGATGACATAAGAAAAATGTCAGGAATTGTGACTGAAAGTGCAGGACTCTATCATCAAATGAGTGGTGAGGAGAATTTACGCTTCTTTAGTGAATTATATGGAGTGAAAAACAAAAATCGAATTATTGAATTATTAATGTTATTTGATCTAATTGATCATAAAGATAAACAGGTTGGTAAATACAGCACAGGGATGAAAAAGCGACTTGCGTTAGCAAAAGCACTTCTTCATAAACCAGATATTCTCTTCTTAGATGAACCAACAAATGGATTAGATCCAGATGGTATCAAATTAGTTCTTTCCTACTTGAAAAAATATAATGAAGAGACTGGCACTACGATGATTATTTGTTCGCATGTGCTACATCAATTAGAAACTGTCTGCCAATCATTTGCATTTATCGACCATGGAACGATAGTAGAACAAGGAACATTAGCAACACTAGCAGAGAAGTATATTAAGCTTCTGAAGGTTGAAATAGAAACTACTTTGAAACCAACAACTCCTGAATATTTAGGTTACAAGTATTCAATTGAGGGAAATAAATTAATTTTTGAATTGCCATCAAAACAAGAAATCTCGAGACTGCTAAATGAGATTTTAAAGACAAATGAAGTGTTCTCTGTATCCACTCTAAATACCGATTTAGAATCAATTTACTTTAAAGTAAGGGAGAATCATCATGATAAGTAAATCTATTATTCGAAAAGATATAATTGATATAACGAGAAGTAAAACCCTATTAACAACTTTAATTATTATCCCAATCATTTTTTCAGTAGTTTTTCCATTGGGGATTGTTGGAAGTGCACTATTTTTTGATTTGGAAAAGGTTACGGGAAATGATTTAAACATGATGTTGGATAAATTTGTAGGTTTAATGGATCCAATGGTAGCATCCTATTCCGTGGAACAACAAATTGTTTATATTTTTATTAACTATCTACTTCCAACATTCTTTTTGCTTGTGCCAATTATTACTGCTATGACAGTTGCCGCAAACAGTTTTGTTGGAGAAAAAGAAAGAAGAACGTTAGAAAGCTTGTTGTTATCCCCTATTTCAATTAAAGGACTATATTTAAGTAAAATTATTGCATCGGTAATTCCTCCGATCTTTGTTTCGCTAATTAGCTTTGTTATTTGTGGAGTGATTATTAATGCACTTGGATATCCTTTATTTAATACGCTAATTTTCCCCTCGACAAACTGGATTGTATTGATAAGCTGTTTATCACCAATGATTATTTTATTAGTAGTCCTAGTAAATATACTAATATCTTCGAAAGTAAAAACTTATCAAGAAGCTCAAAACATAGCAGGAGTCATTGTTCTTCCGATTGTTGCCTTAATCATTGGTCAAATCAGTGGTGTATTCTTGTTAGGGTTAGAATTGATATTAATTATTTCTGCAGTCTTACTAATTATCAATCTAATTATTTTGTATAGAATTTCTAAGTTAAATGATCGCGCTGCATTATTTGAAAAACAAATACATTAATACATTTGCTGCCTACTCTGAATTTAGTCGGAGTAGGCAATTTCATTTTCACAAAAGCAAATGATAGGGAACTTTTATAAATTTTAAATAACTACATATAATTTAGTTACAAATAGAATATAGATAGTTAACAATTGATGTAACTGGTTAATTTTTTAAGTTTCAATAATTGAAAGGAATTCTTTGAAATGGAGCTTTACTTAAGATGAAATTTAGTAATTTATTGATGTTCTTAGTAATCTCTGGGATGCTATTATTATCAGCCATAATCTTAACGACATCTCATTACATAAATGAAAAATATGTTATTGATGAAATTCTATATTATGTAACCAATGGATTAGAAGGAACATCGGAAGGTTTGATCGGATATTGGATTATCGAAAATTTCCTTCCTTTTGTGTTGATAATGGTATTGATTCTAGTGCCTATCCTTATTCCAAAAAGTAAGACAATTAAATTTCGCTTCAAAAAAAGGAAAGTTCAATTTACTGTATTCCCTAAAACAACTAAATTTCGATTTGTCTATTCATTAGTTATTTTCTTCTTTTCTGTAGTGGTAAGCTTTTTCTTACTGGGTATTGATGAGTTTATAAAACGAACTTTCGAGAATTCTATTTTTATTGAAGAACATTATATTGATGGACGAGACATTGCGTTACAATTTCCGGAGAAAAAGCGAAACCTAATTCTCATTTATTTAGAATCTATGGAAAATGCATTAATAGATGAGAAAAACGGTGGGGGATGGCCATATAAGGTGATTCCTGAGTTAGAAATATTAGCAAGAGATCATATTAACTTTTCTAATACGAATCAAATAGGCGGAGCATACCCTATTAGTAACACAGGATGGACAGTTGCAGCAATGGTAGCATCGACATCTGGTCTGCCACTTAAAATACCGATTGAACGAAATAGCTATACAAATACTGACAGATTTCTTCAGGGTGCATACACACTTGGCGATATACTAAAAAATGAAGATTATAATTTAAAGCTAATGGTTGGCTCTGATGCACAATTTGGTGGGCGTCTAAATTACTTTACAACTCACGGTGGATTTGAAATCTTTGATTATAATACTGCTATTGAAGAAGGGAAAATGACTGAAGAGGATAAAGTTTGGTGGGGATTTGATGATACGCATTTATTCACATGGGCTAAAGAGGAACTAGTAGAGCTTGCGCGTAAAGAGAAACCTTTTGATTTTACTCTATTAACTGTTAATACACATTTTCCAGACGGTTATTTAGAAGAAACGGCAGAGCAAAAATACAACTCTCAATATGAAAACGTATATGCACACTCATCCAAACAAGTCGATGAATTTATGAAATGGTTGCAAAAGCAGGAATTTTACCAAAATACAACGGTCGTACTAATCGGTGACCATTTGAGCATGCAAGATCCCGCTTATTACGAAGGAAAGATAAACACTGAATACAATCGTACTATTTATAATGCTTTTATAAATACTCCTATTACGCCAACTAAAGCAAATTTCCGAATATTTACCTCTCTTGATTTATACCCAACCATTCTTGCAAGCATTGGTGTGGACATTGAAGGGGAGCGATTAGGACTTGGAACAAATTTGTTCTCAAATAAACGTACATTAGTTGAAGAATACGGATTGAACTATGTGGACACTGAACTCAGTAAAAATTCTCATTTTTATAACCAAGTGATATTAACGGATGATTATTTTGATTTAATTAAACAGAAGAATAGGAATAAATAGCGGCCAATTTTAGATTGGCTTTTTTCTTTTTAAAATTTGATAAATACTATTAGTACTTGCGAAATTAAGTAATTAATGTAGAAATAGGTAGAAATTCATAGAATAAAAAATGAGGATATTTAAATATAGTTTTATAGTAAATAAAGTTATATATTTAAGATAAAATGAGAACGAAATAGGTTCCTCATTTGAAAAAGGCAAATTTATCGAAAGGTAGAGACGCAAAGTCACAGATCTAAGGGGTACTATGATGGCTGGGCTACCAAATGAAGAATCACAAATATACTCTGCTAAAAATGAGTAGCTTACGATTCTTCCAATAAAAAATATGGAGGGATATTTTTTTATGACTAGTAAATTCAACAAAAATGTACGCAACGTTTTAGCAACAAGTTTCTTAATGGCAACTTTTACATTCGGAACTGGACAAGCCTTTGCCAATGAGGAACCAACTGAAGCGGAAGAAGTTGAAGTTGTAGAAGAAAGTGTCATTGACTCATCTAATGAAAGTGTTGAAGTTACTGAAACTGAGACGACTGTTGATGAACAAACAAATGATGACCAAGCAAGCTCTACTGATGAAAATACAGAATCAGAAGAAGCTACGGTTGATACTGCAGAAGGACAAGCAGGCGAAGAAACGACAACTGCTGAAAATGACCAAAAACCTATTAGTGTAGTGGATTTCTTTAAAAAAATTATTAACAATATCCTAGTTGCCGTTGAAAATGATGACACAATTAATGCAATTGTATTAGCAAAAGATGCGCAATCTAAAATAGAAGAGGCAGAAGTACTACTTGCAGAAGGCAAGGAAGAAGAAGTAAGTAAACTATTAGAAAAAGCTCTAGCACAACAAGAATTAGCAATTGAAAAATACGAAGATGCAACATCAGAAGACGAAGCGAAGGAAGAAGGATCTTCTACTAATGAAGAATTGCAAAATGGTGAAGCTGAAGATGGGACAACAACTGAACCAAAAGCATCTGAAGAGGTAAAAGAAGAAGTAACATTGGACACAGTTCGCGCAGCACTTGAAGCAAAATTTTCTTCTAATTTAATTGCACTTCAATCCGCGCTAGACAAAGTAAGTAACCCTAAGGCTAAAGCAGCTTTAGCTAAAAACGTTGAAAAAGCGAAAAATCGATTAGAAAAGAAAGTGAATAAAGAATTAGCAAAACTAGAAGCTAAGGGTCTATTTACTAAAGAAGAAAAAGAAGAAGTAAACGTGATCGAACAGGAAGTAACTACTGAGGAAATGGCAAAAGAAGAAGCTGCTGAGCAATTAGTTGTCGTTCCAACTGAGACTGAACAAAAATCAGAAGTGGTTACGAAAGATGTGGAAAAAGCTGTAGTTGAAACAACTAAAAAAGCAGAGATTGAAAAAGTAAATGTTATAAAAGAAACAAACACGAAAAAAGAGTATCAGTCTAAAAAAGAAGAAAAACAACAAGAAGTAGTGAGTAAAAAGGAAGAGAAACAGCAAGAAGTGTCTTCTAAAAAAGTAGAACAACAACAAGAAAAGGCTGAAAAGGCAGTAGAAAAACAAGAAAGTAAAGCCGAAAAGGCAAATGAGAAAAACAATAGCAGAAATGGTAATAAAGGAAATAATGGAAATAGCGGCAACGATAAAGGAAATGGTAACAACAGCAATAACGGAAATGGTAAAGGAAACGGAAAAGAATAATCTTGTTTTCAAATTAAAAGGAGCTATGGTCATAGCTCCTTTTGTGTTTTAACTCAACTCTCTAAACATTGTATGATTAAAATGGTATTTGGCTCAAATCCTAAATTGGTCAACAAGACATCCTCGTAAATTCAATTTAAAGAACGAAATTTAATTCGAAAAAGTTAATTCAAGATTCCCTTCATAGGGCACATGTTCAACAGTTATGATTATATCTTCACCATTTTTATCTTTACCATTTCGTTTGTAAGTAAATTTATCTTTATTTAGTTCTGTTATTTCAAGAATGGCTCCGTATTTATTTTCTCCAAGGGAAACATGAGCTCGTATTTTATTTTCATTTAAAACATTAAAATAGCCAAAGTCCCCACGACTTTCTCCGGTTTTAGGATCGAAAAATTCATATTTACTTGTATTGAAATCATACTTTGCAAGGCCAAGGAAATCAGTGTTATATGGTGAAACATCATTTCCATTTTCATCTAAAGCAATTGTACCTTGCCATAAAGTGTTTGCTAGAATTTCGTCCCCATCTACATCTGTAATCACTTCACCTGTAAAGGTTTCGAAAGATTTATTTGGATTAGTGAAAGTAAGTTCTGAATCTAAGTAAGGAATATGGTCAACAAAAACTTCTATATCATTACCATTTGCATCTTTGCCTATTCTCTTATAAGTAAACATATCAGATGTTAATTTAGTAATGTCAACAACTGTCTGAGTACCTTTGGATTCTGATATTAATACTCTATGTTTTCCGTCATTTGTAATAAAATACAGTCCATAATCGCCACGACTTTCTTTTGTGGTTTTATCAAAAAACTCGTAACGTGCATTCTCAGCATCATACTTTGCAAGACCTATAAAGTTAAGGTTTTCGTTTGTTAAATCATTTTGGTCCTTATCGTATACCTTCGTCCCTTGCCAATTTGTTTGAGCTAAAATAGCAGCCATTTCTTCACCTAGAGTGACTTCCTCTTTTTGTATTTCAGTTGTCTGTGCGTTCGTGATTAGGAAAAAAGAAACAATAACAGCTGTACTTGCTAAGATAATGGATATAATATGTTTTTTCATTTTAATCCTCCAAACTTTACATACTTTAGATAGCTTATCCAACTGATGAAAGAAAAAATCAATATTTTACATATTTGTTAAATAATTTGGAACTCACTAGAATATCAAAAATTTATTTAAATAACCTTAAAATATCTGAAACTTATTCACAAGATGAAACGACAAATGGAATGGTTTGATATTTAATCCAGTATTTAGGGGGATATTATGAAAAACGTTAAAAATTTATTAATTATAACTACTTTGACTGGAACACTTCTAGTGGGCGGTATTGGTGCTTCTGCAACTACTTCATTTAAAGATGTAAAAAGTGGATTTTGGGCTGATGACGAAATAAATTATTTAGTTGAGCAAAAAATTACTTCTGGTTACCAAAATGGTAAATTTATGGTGAATAAACAGATTACAAAATCTGAAGTTGCAAGTATGTTAACAAGAGCATTAAATTTAAAGCCAAGTAAAAATGCTAAAATTGAATTTTCAGATGTGAAGAAAAAGGATGCTGCTTATAACGATTATGTTGCTGTCGTTGAATCGGGAATCTTCCCTAAAGAAAAAAAATTCAATCCAAATCATAACTTTACAAAAGCAGAAATAGCAGAAGTATTTGTAAAAGCTTTTAAATTACAAGGTTATGGAACGATTGAGTTAAAAGACGTAGCGAAGAATTCAAATAGCTATGATGAAATTTCAACATTAATTGAGAATGATATTGCTACAGTAGGGAAGGATTTGAAATTTAACCCCAATAAAAAAGTTTCAAGAGCAGAATTTGCGGTTTTCCTTGCAAGAGCATTAAATGAGGACTTCTTACCAACTCAGTACAACATTGCGCAAAATATGAATCCAATGCTCAAATTATTTGATTTAATTATTAAAAATCCAAAAGATATTTCATCAGTATTTGCTCTAAAAAATGATTATGGATTTACTGAGGTAAGTAAGGAACTTAAAAAACTTGAAGTGAGTGAGTATAAAGAAATTGCTCGTTTAAACGGAACAACTGAATTTGTAATTCATCTAAATGTAGATTTAAAAGGAGATCAAGCTGGTCTATTAAAAGATGGTGAAAATGTACTTTATTTCTTAATTCAAAAGAATGATTATATGAACTTTAGTATTGTTTCAGTAAGTAAGACACCTCATTTAAAAGGTGATAATTCAATTTCCTTCACAAATGATCTAGCTGTAAAATTAGTTAGTGATTCAAGTAAAGCTTATTGGTATGTTGTTAGTGGTGGAGATGTTATTAGCAATGAAAATGGTGAAGTTGAAACATTTACAAAAAACGGTCTAGAGTACCGTTACATGGGTGAATCGTTAAATACTGAGGCAAAATTAAAAGCATATTTAGGTAAGACGTATACGCCTGAACAAGTGGAGAAATTGTTTAAAGATTTAGGATTCATCACTCATAATGGTAAATTAGCTCAACCGAATGCTGATGGTGGAAGCTTATTAAACTACGAGAAGGCGACAGCAAAACTAATTTCTAATTCTACAACTGTGAAAAAATATGAATTAAAAGTTCCGCTAGGGGAAACTAAGGAAATTAGTACCATGCATGCAGAATTACGATTTGTAGAAGGTAAGGGTTGGAGAGTTCAAAATATAGTGGATGCTGATCAATACAATCTATCCAATGAAACTGCACTTGTTTTATTTGCCGAATCAAATAAAGCATACTGGACAGCAGTTTCGGGTGGAGAAGGTGATGGGGAGCTCCAAACATTTAAAGTGGGCAATATGGAATATCGCTATATGTTAGAATCCCTTAACACAGAAGAAAGGTTAAGATCTTATTTAGGTCAATATTACACACCTGAAAAAGTGAATCAATTATATAAAGATTTAGGCTTTATCACACATAAAGGAAAATTAGCTCAACCAAATGCAGATGGTGGAAGTTTACTAAACTTTGCAAAAGCAAAAATTGAGTTAATCTCTGATAATGGTAAAGTGAAGAAATATAAATTAACGGTACCTCTAGGTGATACAGGTTCTTTTGAAACAATGGAAGGTGAACTTCATTTTGTAGAAAATGAAGGACCACGTGTTCATTATCTAAAATAAAGAGATAAAAAATGCCCCTAACAAGAAATGACTTTTGTTAGGGGCATAAGTTTTGTTTGAAGATTAGCGATTAGTTAAGATTACTCCACCTATTACAGTCAAACCACCGATTATTTGCGCCAAATATAATTGTTCACCTAGGAATATTGTTGCGAATATCGTTGCAAATACAGGAATGAGATTTAAGAAAATGCCTGCACGGTTTGCCCCTATTGCCACTACCCCTTTATTCCAGCTTAAGAAAGCAACGATTGAAGCGAATATCCCAACATAGAGAATGGCACCAATTGTTTTACCTGACCAGATAATTGGACTTTCCAAAGTAGCTAATTCGTAAGCAGAAAACGGGAGTAACATGATTGCCCCAATTACAATGGATATCAAAAATGTAGAGAATCCCGGAAGACGGTCAGAAAATTGTTTTACAAGTAGTGAATAGATACTCCAAGAAACTACTGCCACAATGACAATTAAGTCTCCAACGTTAAAGGAAAAATGGATTAAGTTATCGATGGAACCTTTTGTGAGGATGAAAAGCACCCCTACTAACGAAATGACAGTACCAATGATTTGATTTCTGCTCACTTTAATTTTTAAAAATGCAAAAGAAAATATGTATAAAAATATTGGAGTTAATGAGTTCATTAATGAAGCATTGATGGATGTTGTATAGTAAACGCCTATATAAACTAACGTATTAAAACTAGCTACCCCGGTCAAAGCAAATACGATCACGATTGGCCAATGTTGCTTGATTTGAGTCCAATCACGTTTTACATATTTATATGCTATTGGGAAAAAGACAACGAATGCTAAACACCATCTAAGAAATGATAAGGTAAATGGGGGGATTTCACCGGTAACTGCTCGTCCGATCACAAAATTCCCACCCCAAAGTATAGTGGCCAATATTAATAGTAAATGTGGAGGAATTTTCATTGGTACAACTCCTTTATATCAAAATAATAGTTCAATTATAGCGTTAATCGTTTAAACTTCAACCAGTATTTACTAATTAACTTTTGTGAGAATGATAATTTATTATTTCTATAATATCCAATTGAAAAAAGGGAGTAGCCCACAAGTGGGTACCCCCTTTCATAACGACTGTCTGAACAGAAAAACTATTAGTGTTTTTTACTTTTGCTTTGGTTGGTTATTAGTCATCGGTAAAAAAAGTAATAGGTGAATGGTCATCGGTTTACCAATTTTTAAATTAGGTATGCGCGACGGGCATTTTGACAGTACGTTATGCCTCGGTTTGGATTCTCACCGCCCCGAGGTGTTAACCCATTAGAAGTAGTTTGAGTCATCAAACTCAATTTCTACTTGATAGTTTTTAGCATTAATAAGATTAGACAAGCGATGTGCATCTTTTTCTAAATCATTTGCTCTAACACGATACTCTTCTGGATCATACAAAGTAACTTGATAGAAAATAACGCTGTCTCCAGTACTATGATAAAGTCTTTCTTTTTCCGCTTTACTCATTTCTTTACAAAGTGAAGCTTCAGCACGCAGTTGACTGGCAAGCTCAATTGCTTCTACAATTGGCAACTCTTCACCGTTAAATTGGACCGTGTTATCAATATTTGCGCGGTAGATTAATCTATCTAATGTTCGAGAATCTTTTCTTACTTGAGCAAGCTCAGCTTCTACATCTTTCAGTGTACGGCCATTTGGTTTAGGTAATTGCCCCTTTTCTACAATGGCTTTACTAACTGATTGAATTTCAATATTCAATTCGGAGATTTTTTTGGTTAAAACACTTTTTAATTTTACCCCTTCAGCTAACGGTATTTTCTTCATTTTTATTCCCCCTTACAGTACTATTGCAGGTTCCTTAGCCGATAGAATGAATGGCTGATAGTCTCCACCTGCTACTTGGCAAAACATTTTACCAGCAGATTGAAGTAATTCATTGCATTCATTTTCAGTTAATGATGGTCTTAAATAGAAGATTTGTATAGCATTTGTAGTCTCTTCAGTTACTGAAGTCTGTTTTGAATCGACAAATGGACTACCGAATGCCCCTTCTTCATCAATACTACATAAGATATTCTTTAATGAATTATAACGGCCATTAAGCCCTTCATAGCCTGTTTCTTCATTTCCAACAGTAATGGAGACATCTCCATGTATTTTAGAGGTATCGTAAATACCAATCGGAATTTCAAATTGCAATGAAAAGAAATTATTTAAATCGACCGCAAGATGGAACGGTTCTAAGTAGTTTTCTTTTGCAATTCTACGCATTAGACTTTCAGCAGAGTGACGGTATCTGTTTGGGTCTGCTCCAAATGATTTCCAAACTTTTCTCCATTCTGCAATCCCAGGTCTTTCAGTTACAGGTGTTTCTTGTAATTCAAAGAATAGGTTTTCCTGGTATAATCTCGTACGTCCTTTTATCATTTGAGGAGATTTTGATACAACAATTTTGGTATAATGGATAATGCCAAATTTTAATTGGTCGTTCGTTTCAAAAAGTGATGGATTAATTGAAATCTTCAAATAGAGTCACCTACTCACGTTTTATATATAGTAAAGTTTACCAAAGAAAGGAGCGGAATGCGAAGGTGAGCATCGAACAATTACAAGTTGAGTTAATTGACTATGCTAAATCAATTGGCGTCGATAAAATCGGGTTTACGTCCGCATCGCCGTTCAATGAATTAAAGAATCGCTTAAAGCGACAACAAGAACTAAATTATCAATCTGGTTTTGAGGAATCGGATATCGAAAAGCGTACGGAACCTGTTCAATTACTAGATGATGCAGAAAGTATCATTGCCATAGCCATTGCGTACCCTTCCAAAATGGAAGATGCCCCTGCAGGCAAAAAAGGAGCAAGACGTGGGATTTTTGCCCGTGCTTCTTGGGGGATTGATTATCACGTTGCCCTACGTGAGCGATTAAAACAGATTGAAGAGTGGTTAGTCGAACGCGTTCCAGATGTGAAGTTTAAGTCAATGGTTGATACAGGGGAATTGGTAGACCGAGCTGTAGCAGAGCGTGCAGGAATCGGTTGGAGCGGTAAAAACTGTTCGATTATCACACCTGAGTTTGGGTCGTATGTTTACTTAGGTGAAATGATTACGAACATTCCTTTTGTGCCCGACTCACCAATTGAAAATGAATGTGGGGATTGCACATTATGTCTGGACGTTTGCCCGACAGGTGCCCTTGTTGAGCCTGGTCAGTTAAACGCAAAAAGTTGTGTAGCTTTTTTAACGCAGACAAAAGACTTTTTACCAGATGAATTTCGAGCGAAAATCGGAAATCGAATTTATGGATGCGATACATGCCAGACGGTTTGTCCGAAAAATAAAGGGAAAATAAACTGGATTCATGAAGAATTTAAACCAAATCCAGAAATTGCGAAGCCTTTATTACAACCGTTGTTACAGATCTCTAATAAAGAATTTAAATCGAAGTTTGGATACGTTTCAGGTTCGTGGAGAGGGAAGAAACCTATTCAACGAAACGCAATTATTGCGCTAGCGCATTTTAAGGAAGAAAGCGCCGTCCCTGATCTAATTGATATAATGAAGAAAGATGAGCGCCCTGTAATGAGAGGGACTGCAGCATGGGCTATTGGGAAAATTGGCGGGCCATTAGCTGAAAATGCTCTTTTGAGTGCACTGGAAGTAGAGAAGGACGAACAAGTTCTTTCTGAAATTGAGAAGGGGTTAAAGTTACTTACAGTAGGATAGGAAACTTTACCAACAAATACGGACAGTTTGGCGATTTAGGGTAGGGCACGACCTATACGCGACACTTTTATGGAAAGCGGCTAAAAGTTGTCTAGTAAAACTGAAATACGTGACAACTTTGCAGAAAGCGACCAAAAGTTGTCTAGTAAAACTGAAATACGTGACAACTTTGCAGAAAGTGGCCGAAAGTTGTCTAATAAATCTGAAATACTCGACAACTATGCGCAGAAAGCAATCAGAAGTTGTCTAGTAAAACCGAAATACAAATCACTTAACAATCATGTTCAAAAATTAAGGAAGTGTCAATTGTGTCATTACACATAGTGTTATATCAACCAGAGATTCCGGCAAATACAGGGAATATTGCAAGAACTTGCGCTGGAACAAATACATCATTGCATTTAATTCGTCCATTAGGTTTTTCAACTGATGATAAAATGTTGAAGCGTGCGGGATTAGATTACTGGGAACATGTGAATGTAGTTTATCACGACTCTCTAGAGGACTTTCTTGAATACTCAAAAGATGGGGACCTGTATTTAATCGAAACTTACAGTGATGAGCCATACACAACGCACGATTTTAGTGATCAATCACGAGATATTTATTTTATGTTTGGAAAAGAGACGACAGGGTTACCGAAAGACTTTGCATATGAGCGTCGTGATAATTGCTTACGAATTCCGCAAAGCGACCACGTAAGATCATTAAATTTATCAAATACAGCAGCAATCGTTATATACGAGGCTCTTCGACAACAAAATTTTCCTGGGTTAAAATAAAAAAAGAGCGCGGTTTATATGCCGTGCTCTTTTTGTGAATTTATTCAAAAGTATCGATTTAGATAGTGAAGATATCGATCCCTTGTTTTGTATCGTTCTAATTTGTGAAGGTATCGATCTGAATTGTGGCGAAATCAATCTCTTTTGTGAAGTTATCGATCCCTCGTTTTGTATCGTTCTAATTTGTGAAGATATCGATCTGAATTGTGGCGAAATCGATCTCTTTTGTGAAATTAACGATCACATGTCATATTATCGTTCTAATTTGTGAAAATATCGATCTACATTGTGGCAGAATCAATCTACTTTGTGAAGTTATCGATCTCCTTGTAAAATTACTGCACATATTTGTGACCCTCTTGCCCAAGACCAAGAAAGCACCAACAGACCAATACACAAATCTTAGATTTTATTCCCCATCAAACGTAAATACAATTCGAATACCTGATGGATCGACAGTAGAAAACGCTTGGCTGCCACCGGATTTCGGAGCACCAGCAAATTCTTCAACTACAGCACCGATTCCACGTAGGTTACTTTTAATTTTTTCTGCTTGATCTTCATTGTCTAACACAAGTGTATAAGATTTCAATCCAACACTGTTTTCAGGAGCTGGACGCCCACCCGCACTATTCCATGTATTCATCCCAATATGGTGATGGTATTTACCTGTAGAAATGAATAGTGCTTGATGACCATAACGAGTAACAACATCAAAACCTAATGCTTCAGTATAGAATTTTTCTGAAGCTGCTAAATCTGATACTGAAAGGTGAATGTGTCCCATAACTGTCCCTTTTGGTAGGCCGTTCCAATTGCCATCTGCTTCCGCTAAAACAGATGGAATATTAACTTGTTCAGTTGTCATATAAACTAAATCATTTTCCCAAATCCATGTATCTTCTGGACGGTCTGAATATACTTCAATTCCATTCCCATCTGGGTCATATAAATAAATCGCTTCACTAACATGGTGATCGCCAGCACCAATACGAACGTTGGCTTCAACAATATTTTGGATGAAGTTTCCAAGATCTTTTCGAGTAGGTAAAAGAATGGCGAAGTGGTAAAGTCCAGTTTGCCCACCTTGTAATCCTTGTGCATTATCTACTTGTTCTAAAGACAAAATACTTGTAGCACCATCAAAAGTTAAAACAGCAGTATTACCTGATTGTTCTAATACATCGAAACCTATCACTTTTTTATAATATTCAATTGAGCGTTCTAAATTAGAAACCTTTATTTGAACGTGTGAAACATACATATTTGGCTTTTTATGAAAATGTGTAGTCACGAAAAGTCCCCCTCGAGTGAGTATCATTTTTTAATTAACTTACTTTATGTAACCTAGTATATTTTAGTCACTTATAAAAGTCAAGCAAAAATAAAAGAACAACCATATAAATATGGTTGTTCTTTACGATTTAGATATGCGCCAAAACAAAAATATGTATGGCATTTCTACTTGGAAGATTAGTCTTCTTTAGAGTAGTTACCTTCACGACCTGCAGATAAGATTGCAGTTAAAATAGAAACACAAATCATAATCATTAGTATTGTTTTCATGGAAGAATCCTCCTCATGTAAATAGACTATCACTATTAGTATAGACGAACTTATTATTCTTTACTACCTAAAAATTATGACGGATTTGGTTCATTTCATCGAAGTTGGGAATATTACTTTAGAGAGGAGTGATTCGATGGGACACGATAAAATGGAGCCGAGTGGTCATATGACAAATAATATGGCAGATGTAATTTGGTTGGGGAAACAAATGGAAAGAATGCGCGAAGGTTCACAACTTGCTGAAGATATGCGCTTTCCAGATCCTATACAATTTGATGAAATTGATAATGACAATGACGAAAAATATAAAAGTAAAAATTAAAATTAGGCCTTATTCGAACGAGAATTCGAGTAAGGCCACAACTATCTACGCTTTCACTTGATAATCTTTTAATTCTTCTCGTAATTTAGCTTTTAGGAACTTACCAACTGATGTTTTAGGAATTTCATTTAAGAAGACGATATCATCTGGAAGCCACCACTTAGCAAATTGACTTTCTAAGGATGCCAACAGCTCTTCTTTTGTTACAGTTTTTCCTTCTTTTAACACAACACAAGCAAGAGGGCGTTCTTGCCATTTTTCATGTGGAATGGCAATTACAGCAGCTTCTAGCACTGCATCATGAGTCATTAAGGCATTTTCCAAATCAACCGATGAAATCCATTCGCCACCGCTCTTAATTAAATCCTTTGTGCGGTCTGTGATCTTGATATAGCCTTCAGGTGTCATAACTGCAATATCCCCTGTATATAACCAACCGTCACGGAATGCTTCTGTAGTACGTTCATCTTTATAATATTCATTGGCAATCCATGGGCCACGTATGCGAAGTTCTCCCATCGTTTTGCCATCCCATGGAACTTCACCTTCATCATTTACAACTTCTGTATCAAGAAGAGAGACAGTTAACCCTTGAGTTGCGCGTAAATCTAATTTTTCCTCACGTGATAAATTCTCCATAGAAGAAGTATAAGTTGATAAACTAACGATTGGAGTCGTCTCAGTCATGCCGTAACCAACAACAAATGGTACACCAAATTTATCTTCAAAGGTGCGAATTAATCCTTTTGGAGAAGCAGAACCACCACAAACAATAGCTCTTAAAGAAGAGAGGTCGCGTGGGTTTTTCTCTTGCTCTTGGGCAACACCCATCCAGATTGTTGGAACACCTGCCGTTAATGTTACTTTCTCTTGCTCGATGAGATCTAACAACAGCTGTGGTGTAAACATTGGTCCAGGTAACACTTGTGTAATCCCAAAGTTCACTCCAGCAAAAGGCATACCCCATGCATTAACATGGAACATTGGTACTACTGGCATAATGACATCTTTTTCACGTAAACCAAGACTATCAGCTAAACCTAGTGCCATGCTGTGAAGAACTAGACCTCTATGAGTATAAACTACTCCCTTTGGCATACCTGTAGTTGCACTTGTATAGCACATACCAGCAGGTGAATTCTCATCTAAATCAAGAGGGAATTCAAATTCATCAGATGCCTCATCTAATAATTTTTCGTACGAATAAACATTTGGGAAACTAGATGCTGGTACGTCTGTATTATCTTGCATGACAATAATGTGTTTCACTGTTTTTAAGAATGGTATCGCTTTCTCAAACAATGGGAATAAATCACCATCAATCAATAAAATTTCGTCCTCCGCATGATTGATGACGTAAATGATATGCTCGGGGCTTAATCGAATATTGACCATATGCAATACTGCACCAGCACATGGTACAGCAAAATACGCTTCAAGATGTCTGTGATGATTCCATGCAAAAGAAGCAACTTTTGTACCGCGTTTCATACCTAACTTTGTTAATGCGTCTGCTAATTTACGAGTTCGTTTTACATAATCTTTGTAAGGAATTCTGTGGATCGTTTCCGGGCTTGTACGTGAAATAATCAACTTTTCTGGGAAGTATCTCTCTGCACGCTTTAAAAAACTTGTTAATAATAAAGGCGTATCCATCATAACTAAACATCCCCCTTGATTAAGATAAATTGGCAGTACTATGACAATATCACTACTTATTTGTATATATTGATGGAATAGTTTAATTAGAACTAGAATAATAGGGGATTTGAAAAAATTAAGGAATTGTTATTATTTAAATGAAGAGAGTAATTACTAGTTTAGAATCTAGTTCTGAATTAGAGAAGGTAGTTTCACCTCCTGATACGACATAACAAAAGTTATGCGCTTACTCTATTAAATTGCACTTTATTTAAACATTTTTGAAGTATAGGGTAATAGATCAAAATTATTGACCATAATCCATATAAATTTTTAAAAGTAGAAATTAATCGTATAATAAAAATAGTTTACTTTGGGAGTGATATTATGTCGGCAATACCATCTAAGACATTAGAAAATGGAGTTAATATGCCTTACTTAGGGTTAGGCGTTTATAAAATGACTGACCATGAAGAAGCAATCGTAGCGATGACAGAAGCACTAAGCTATGGTTATCGTGCAATAGATACTGCGTCACTTTACGGAAATGAGAAGGAAGTAGGGGAAGCGATTCGTGCTTCAAACATTCCTCGTGAAGAGATTTTTGTTACAACAAAAGTGTGGAATACAGATCAAGGTTACGATCTAACATTAAAAGCGTTCGAGAAATCGTTAACGAATTTAGGGTTAGAATATATTGATTTATATTTAACACACTGGGCGGTGCAGGATAAATTCGTTGATACTTACCGTGCGATTGAGCGGTTATATGATGAGAAGCTTATTAGAGTACCTGGTGTTTCAAATCACCATCAGCATCATTTAGAAAAAATATTTACGAAAGCCAATGTTAAACCAATGGTCAATCAAATCGAACTACATCCTTATTTAAGCCAGAAACCATTATTAAACTTCTGCAAGGATAATGGCATTGCCGTTACGGCATGGGGGCCACTAGGTAGAGGGAAAGTTATAGAAGATGAGACCATTGCAAAATTAGCGAATTTGTACAATAAAACAGCAGCACAAGTTATATTGCGTTGGCACTTCCAAAATGATGTCATTACAATTCCAAAATCAGTAACACCAAGTCGTATTAAAGAAAACATGAATATCTTTGATTTTGAATTATCTCAAGAACATATGCAGGTAATTGATGAATTAAACAAAGATTTGAGAACTGGTAAGGACCCAGATAATTTCCATTTTGATTTTTAATAGTGAGTGTTAATAAGTAGCGCTCTCTCAGTTCAAAAACGAAATCGAAATTGAGTGAAGGGTATTAGTGGAGCAAAACCAATGCCTAAACGAACTCTAAATGAAAGTGAAAGGTAACAGAGAGAAGCTCTCAGTGCCCGAACGAATTCGAAATGAAAGTGAAAGGTAACAGAGAAGCGCTCTCAGTGCTCGAACGAACTTAAAATGAACGTAAAAGGTAACAGAGAAGCGCTCTCAGTGCCCGAACGAACTTAAAATGGACGTAAAAGGTAACAGAGAGTCGCTCTCAGTGCCCAAACGAACTTAAAATGAACGTAAAAGGTAACAGAGAAGCGCTCTCAGTGCCCAAAC
>DATMFE010000109.1:0-2769 GCA_035556295.1 Ureibacillus sp. | reverse complement strand
ATATAAATCTATTATTGGGATTATTAGCCACAATGATCTTACTTATATGCATATAAGTATACTAGAGCGACGTTTAAAAGAATTAGAAGCTGTATTTGAACATGCCCATAACGGAATTGTAGCTATTGATAAAAATGGTATCATTACTTCATTTAATCCTGCCACAGAAAAGATAAGTGGGGTAAATAGAGAGGGTGCGTTAGGTAGGTTTTTAAATGATGTCTTTATCCCGAGTGGTATGCTTGAAGTTCTTCGTACTGGAGAACCACAATATGGAACGAAATATCAAGTTGGGAATCGAAAATATATTTCGAATCGAACACCTATTATAGAAAATGATGAAGTGACAGGGGTTGTAGCGGTTTTTCAGGATATTTCCGAAATTGAAAAAATTTCAGGAGAGCTGCAATCTGTTCGTGAATTAAATCAACAATTAGAAGCTATCATAGCTGCTTCATATGATGGGATTGTGATTGCGGATTCAACAGGAAGAATCATCAGATACAATCAAGCGTTTTTCACATTCATTCAAGGTGACACTAATGATAATCTTAATGGGAAGTTTATTTTTGAAGTTTTTCCGTCTTTCAAAATTGAAAATATAAAACAAATGTTAGAAGGGAAACAATCTATAGCTTTATTGAAAAAAACTGAAGCCAATGCAACCTTAATTATTACGGTCAATCCTGTTCTTAATAAAAATGAACATATAGACTTTGTTGTGATTAATATTCAGAATATTACGAAGTTTATTCGATTGCAAGAAGAAGTTGAAAATAATAGGAGATTAACAGAACGTTATAAAGAAGAATTAGAACAATATCGAGTAGAACTCAAATCTCGTGCTAATTTTATTGCGGACTCCCCAATCATGAAAAAAGTAGTCCATATTGCTAGAAAGGTATCGGCCTTTGATTCTACGGTCATGATTTTTGGGGAATCAGGAACGGGGAAAGAAGAGCTTGCAAGGATTATTCAATTAAACAGTGTACGGAGCGAGGGTCCTTTTATTACAATTAATTGTGGAGCTATACCAGAAGCCTTACTTGAATCTGAATTATTCGGTTATGAAGCGGGGGCATTTACAGGTGCGGGAAAGAGTGGAAAGCCTGGTATGTTTGAGTTAGCTCATAATGGAATAATTTTTTTGGATGAAATTGGGGAATGTCCTCTTTCTATACAGATAAAGCTACTGAGGGTGATTCAAGAAAAAGTAGTAACTCGCTTGGGTGGTACTAAATCTATTAAGATAGATGTTCGAATCTTGGCAGCTACGCATCGCCATTTGGAGGAACAAGTTAAAAAAGGGGAATTTCGCGAAGATTTGTTTTTTCGTTTAAATGTAATTCCTATCACATTACCGCCGCTTCGGGAAAGAACAGAAGATTTACTGCCTTTGATTGAAATGTATTTAAATGAGTTAAACCAAACATATGGGATGTCTAAACGGATAGCATCTGATGCCTTTGAAATACTTTTTCGTTATAAGTGGCCAGGAAATATTCGAGAATTACGAAATGCTATTGAACGTTCTTTTGTGCTGTCTGAAGGAGAATACATTAATGTAAAAGATTTTAGTTTTTTACAAAGTCAAATGCTTGAACAAGATATGGAAATAGATGATGAAGAAATTCTTCCGTTAAAAGAGGCAGTTATGAATTTTGAGAATAAGCTCATTAACAGAGCGCTGAAGAAGTATGGAAGCACATATAAAGCTGCTAACATTTTAAATGTGGATCAATCAACCATTGTTCGTAAGTTACAGAAAATGAAAACGTAAACAAAATCAGAAGGAATAAGGAGTAACAAAACAGCCTACAAAATATGAATGAAGTCACTCAAACTAGCTATTCATATAATCGGAAAAGTTCTAATAGGATTTTTGATGGAATTTGAATTAAAAAGACAATGAATAAATGGAGGAAAGGAGCTGTGCCACAAGTCGATTTTTTTTGCTTGAACACGCTCCTTTTGAATAACAGGAATGTTGTAACCAGCATTCCTGATTTTTAATTTCCAGAAAATCTCTCCGTTTGTGTCCCCTCTTATATATCTTTTGATTTTGAAGCTACATACGGGCAGAGGGAGTAATCTTACTTTCAAGGATAAAAGGAATGATGTATGACTTAATGTATTATTACATTAGATGATGAAAGCATACATTGTTTTTTAGAGGAAATGTTTGAAAACCTCCGTATATCAAGTGTAAAGAAATGGCATGATTCTTGCAAGTGTTTAAATAAAGACAGTAAAAATTCTCAAGAATAAAAGGTGGTGATCATCTGGTTGTTCAAAAAGTATCTAACTTGTCATACTTGCTTACTTCACGTTCGATTGCAGTCATAAGTGAAACTTTCAATCCTCATCAGGTTGGGGGAAGAGTATTATTAAACTTACAGAAATCTAAATATCAAGGTAGAGTTTATCCTGTTACTTCTGAGTTTGAAGAAATTTTTGGAGTGAAAACGTTTCCAAACTTGAGTAGCATACCTGAAGAAGTAATTACAGTAGTGATTACGTTACCCCAAAAATCTGTTTTACCTATTCTTGAAGAGTGTGTAGAAAAGAAAGTGAAGTTTATTATGATTCCCAGTACAGATGTTATTGAGAGTGAAGATGAGAAGTTTGCTTTTGAGCAATTGTTGAAAACTTTCACTGAGGAAACGGATATTCGGATTCTAGGTCCGGATTGTTCAGGATTATTTAATATTGTTAAATCTATTGGTATTTCTAGTGTTGCAGATTACGAACCAAACTGGTTACAAAACG
>DATMFE010000108.1:0-12253 GCA_035556295.1 Ureibacillus sp. | reverse complement strand
GTACAAGCTTGGATGGACTCACCAGGTCACCGTGCAAACATCTTAAATGCGAACTTCACTCACATTGGAGTAGGTTATGTAGCAAACGGTAACTACTGGACGCAACAATTTATTCAACTTTAATAGATAGATAGAATCGCTTACAAGAAGAAGGTCTTAAGTCGAAAAGTGACTTAAGACCTTTTTTATTATTTTTTTACAACGGAACTTACATACTCAGGGAAATCCGTAATAATTCCGTCAACACCAAGACTATATAGTCTACCTGCTTCAGATTGATTTTTAATTGCATAGGCATACATGGTCATATTGGTTAGATGAACGAGTTCCACAAGTTCTGACGTTACCAAATCAAAGCTTGGGTTAAAATAGTCTGCATAACTAGAGAATTCTTCAAGTTGCTGGCTAGTAATTTTTCTCCAACCTTTTCCTACTAAAACACCATGAGGAATTTCAGGCAAAAATCCTTTTGAAGTTTTAATAGATTCATAATTAAAGGATTGAATAATAACTTCGTAACTGTCGGAATGTACCAAATTATGTTCTCTTAATGCATACGCAACCTTTTCTTCAATTCCAGGATGATGTTCAGGATATTTTAACTCAATTAAAATGTTTATTTTGCCACCAAATTCATTCAATACTTCATTAAAAGTAGGTATTGTTTCACCAGCGTATTCTTTTCCAAACCAACTTCCAGCATCTAATTTTTTAATTTCTTTTAATGTATAGTCAGAAACTTTCCCTGCACCGTTAGTAGTACGATTTACAGTAGCATCATGGATCACAATCGGTATGCCATCCTTGGTCATTTGAACGTCAAATTCGATAAAATCTGCCCCCATCTCGAGGCCTTTAGCAAAAGCCGCCATTGTATTTTCAGGTGCATAAGCAGAAGCACCACGATGGGCAATATTCGTTAGAAATCCTTTTCCTTCTTTTGGTACAATTTCCTCTGCATAAGATAAAACCGACGAAGATATAGGAATAAATAGAGCTGCTAAAATCATGACTATTAATGTTCGTTTCATATGAATTTACTCCTTTATATCAGTCTATTAATACATGAATATGAAATATTTAGGAAAAATGTATCGGCTTATAGTTAAAGTGGTTCATAGAATGTTTGTCTCAAAGTGGTGAAACAGTATGAGGTAACACTTTTAATGGAGTGGGTATTCAATGTATTTTTTTAGTGATTATGATTTAATCCTTAATAATTCGTAATTCTCATATTTTGAATATTCTGTAAATATATTTTACCAGATTAATAGTGGTCTTGTATAGCATTAGTCATAAATAATCTGATAATTTGCTTATTTATTCTTAGTAAAGGGTATTTTTACTTTTAAAATCCAGAAGACTTTACATAAGAAAAAGGTAATAGAAACCAAAAAATCTAATAAGTGTTATAATTGAGGTAATATTCAGAAAAGGTGTGATTTTTATGAAAAACGTACAACTATTCAACTTGGTGATTGAAAAGTAAAAGCTAATGATCCTACTTTTCAATCGTATAATTCTAAACTAATTGAAAAGAGGCAGTTTATGTATAGTGATAAAGAGTTAGTAATCCGACCAATAGAGGAACGAGATTTATTTCGATTGTGGGAGTTAATCTATAAAGAGGATGCACCAGAGTGGAAAAAGTGGGACGCACCTTATTTTCCTCATCAATCAATGCCTTTTGAACAATTCTTAGAAAAGGGTTTGACTTGGATTGGACGAGACCGGATGTGGGTAATCAGTGTGAATGATAATGTATGTGGCATTGTTTCTTATTACTTTGAAGATGAACAACAAAACTGGTTAGAATTTGGTATTGTATTACACGAAGCTCATAGTTGGGGGAAGGGCATAGGAACTCGAGCTCTTAAGCTTTGGATCAATCATATATTTAACACGTTACCGGTTGTTCGTGTTGGTTTAACGACTTGGTCAGGCAATGAACGTATGATTCGCGTGGGAGAAAAGTTAGGATTACAAATGGAAGCACGAATTCGAAAAGTGCGCTATTACGGAGGTCATTACTATGATTCTATTCGTATGGGTATTTTAAGAGAAGAATGGGATGCTATTTTGGGCGAGCATATCCAAAGAATATAATTTAATACCATGAAAAGAACAATGATTCTATAAGGATCAATGTTCTTTTTTATATGTGAAATTTCAAAACAAGGATTTACACCTTATTAGTGGAAGATTATTATGGTGCTAATATTTTACATGTACATTTAAAAAGAATACATCTGGTTAACTATTAACAATTGAAGGGAGTATATATGGAAAGATACAAAGTAATTTTATTTGATTTAGATGGTACACTCTCAGATCCAAAAGTAGGAATAACTAAATCTGTTCAATATGCTTTACATACAATTGGAATAGAAGAACTGGATACTGAAAAACTAACTTGTTTTATTGGACCACCATTGCAAGATTCATTTACTGAATTTTACCACCTTGATGAAGATCGAAGACAAAAGGCAATAGAATTCTATAGAGAACGGTTTAAGGAAATCGGAATGTATGAAAATGAAATATATACAGATATTCCGTTACTATTGAACTCGTTAAAAAATCAAGGAATGATATTAGTTGTTGCAACATCAAAGCCTACAATTTTCGCAGAGCAAATACTGAAGTATTTTAAGATTGAACACCATTTTGACATGATCGTAGGAAGTAATCTTGATGGAACAAGGTCGTCAAAAACCGAAATCATTCGTTACATTTTGGATCAATATAAAGATTATCATCCGAGTGACTTTGTAATGATTGGAGATAAAATGCACGATATCATTGGGGCTATTAATAACGGTATTGCCTCTATTGGTGTTACTTATGGATATGGGTCATATGAAGAACTTAGTCTTTCTAAAGCTGATTACATTGTTGAGAGTGTGATTGATCTAAAAGTACTTTTGCAGGGAGAATAAAAGAAGTCTATTAAATAATGAAGATAGATTAATAAATAACATTAAATATAATGAAAGAATATTTCATTTGGAAGGGAGTTTTAGAGATGGAACAATTCTTATATCAATTAAAATTAAAGCCTTACTACTTAGTAAATGAAAATTGGACAGAAAAAGAAGAAGGAATTATCAACCGTCATTTTCAACAGTTAAAGAAATTTACTGAAGAAGGGAAAGTTATACTTGCAGGACGAACATTAAATGAAGATGAGAGTGGATTTGGTATTGTGATTTTTGAAGAGGAATCTGAATTGAGTGCGAAAGAATTCATGGAAAATGACCCAGCCATTCGAGAGGGTATGATGGAAGGTACTTTATTCCCATATCGTGTAGCGTTAATGCGAAAATAACTTTTTAAATTAAGGTTTTTCAATAACATAAAAAATCCATTTTGAAGATCAGTTATTCTTCAAAATGGATTTTTTGAATCAAATTACATTCAGGTGAATTCCCATAATAATCCGATATGATTTACTTTATTACATTAAACTCTTCCATTAAGATTTCCTCTGTTTGAGGCATTGTTATACCGAGATGCCAACAACCCATTCCACCTAATCCATATTCATAGACGAGTCTGAATTTTGCTAGAAGGCTACGAGGATCTTCAAACCAGACTTCGTGTAACAGTCCCTCATCGTCAACGTATCGAAACCAAGGTGTTGCAGCTGTTTCATCATATTGGATTACACTTTCGTAACGAGTATATAAATCGATTGCATGCTGGGTGGAGTAAGCTGTTCCTTCTCTTTTATTTTCATAGAATGTCCAGTCATATGCATATTGAGGAATCCCAAGCATAAGTTTGGAACTTGGCACAACGGAGACAGCATAATCTAATGTTGCTCTCACTTTATCAATTGGAGAAATTGGACCAGATGGACCACCTGGCCAATGCCAATTATAGGTCATTAAAAAGATTCGATCTACATATTCACCGAGGGTCTTATAATCATATGCACTCGAGTAATCTGGTACATAATCTCCTTGTTTAGGTGGTACAGCAATCATGACTTCCATACCTTTAGGATGAAGCCTATTAGCTAATTCTTTAATAAATTGATTTAGGTTTTCTCTATCTTCAATTGGGACTAGTTCAAAATCGATGACGATACCCTTGTAATCATGACTGTCCAAAAGGGAATAAATATTATTAATTAAGTTTTTTCTAATTGTAGAGTTACTCATTATATTACTCGTTAATTCAGGATCAAATCCTACGTCACTTAAATTCGTTAAAGTAGCATAAGGTGTGATATTTTTTTGCCAAGCAAGAGTATTTGCTCCGTTTTCTTCAACCAGGTTAATATTACCTTGTGCATCAGGGCGATATTCAAACAAAAAAATACCAGATAGTGTATGTTGATAGTGATCCAACATCCAATCATTTGTATCTCGGTCTTTAGGTACTAAATATGAGCCAGCCCAAATATTAGTCTTTGAAGGTCGAGGGATGTTTAATTTTTGTCCTGGAGTAATGATTCGACTTGTCAAATTATTATAAGTCATTAATTTATCTTCACTTATCACATGACGGTTGGCAATTTCCCAAATACTATCCTTAGGTTGAACAATATAAGTAGAACCTGGAATCATTAATGCTTGACCTAAAACAAGTTGAGCATTACTTTTTAATCCATTCAAATTGGCTAGTTCATCTATATCAATTTCATATTGCTTAGCAATCTTTGAGAGACTATCCCCATACTTTACTTCATGAATGATTTGAGCGTATGAATATGTCTGAATTGAAAATAGAAATGTAAACCAAATAAGGAACATTAAAAAAATCCTTTTATGCAATAGAATCCACCCCACACAATTCTTCCTAGTTAGTATGAGTAGTTTTATTTGTTTAAACCAAATTTTTTAATAGCATTCAAATAAATGAGTATCCAATGATATGTGGTTGTAATTTACAATTATATATTTAAACCATGTAAATCTGTAGTATATTAGTTTAAAGATTAAAAAGGTGGAGAAATTAAATGGCAGAGTTTGCATTTTATAAGGACTATAAACACGAGGAGGACCTAAGGAGAAGTTTTAATGAACTCGCTAATTCCATTTTCGGCATAAATTTTGAAGAATGGTATCAAAAAGGATTTTGGAATGATCGGTACATACCTTACTCTTTTGTAGATGAAGGAAAAGTTATAGCAAATGTTTCAGTAAATCTACTAGATTTCATCGTAGATGGTGAGAAAAAGAGAGCCATACAAATAGGAACAGTAATGACCCATCCTGACTATCGAAATAATGGACTTTCTGCGAAATTAATGAATAAGGTGTTGGAGGAATATGAAAATCAGTATGATTTCATGTATCTTTTTGCTAACCAAACGGTACTTGATTTTTATCCTAAATTTGGTTTCCAAAAAGCGATCGAAGTACAGTTTACATATGAATATACTCTATCAAACCCAAGTGCAATAGGATTGAAAAAGCTTGATGGAACAAGCAAAACGGATCTTGATTTTATATACAAACTTGTTTCTGAAAGATTACCTGTCTCCAAACAATTCGGAACAGCGAATACTGAAGGACTTCTAATGTTCTATTGTATATATGTTTTTAACGAACATATTTACTATGACGAAGAAGAAGAGGCAATTGTCATTTTTACAATGGAAGATGAAAAAATTGATATTTATGATATTGTAAGCAGAAAAGAAGTGAATTTAGAAAGCATTCTTTCAAAGATATCAAATGGTGTTACAAAAAAAGTTGTATTCCACTATACTCCTGATTATCCAGGGATTGAACTTCAAAGCGAGGTTTTCCATGGTGATGATGTGTTATTCGTTCGAACAAGCGGTAGTATTGAGTTTCCAGCAAATGTTAAACATCCAATTACAGCCAAAGCATAATAAGCAAAAGAGCATTATCCCTAAGGGAATAATGCTCTTTTTTTAACTGCTTAGATTGTGCTTTTATTCTGGAATGTAAGGTAACTCTAACTCATTTGGTAAGTTGATGACATGTGTATCTGTGTAGGATTTAATACCATCTAATCCATATTCACGGCCAACACCTGATTGTTTTACACCACCGAATGGGAAGCGAACGTCTAGTCCTTGAACAGCGGCAGTATTTATCATTGTTGTACCTGCTTCAATACGACGTGCTACTTTAATCGCATGTTCTTCAATGCCCCAAACGGAACTTGTTAAGCCAAAGATACTTTCATTGTGTAATTCGATTACTTGTTCTTCATCGTCAAATGGAAGAATTGGAACAGTTGGACCGAATTGTTCTTCTACTACGATGCGATCATGAGGATCTGCACCCAACACTAGCGTTGGTTGTAAGAAGTATCCGTTTTCCATTAATTCTGGATTTAATATTGTTCCCAATGGAATGATTTTTGCGCCTTTATTTTTTGCATCTTCCACTAAGCTTTTCACATAATTTACTTGGTTTTTGTTATTTACTGGACCCACTGTTACTTCCGGATGGAACGGGTCGCCAACTTTAATCCACTTATTAGCAGCTGCAATATATTTTTCCACAAACGCATCATAAATAGAACGGTGAACATACACGCGTTTTGCAATCATACAGATTTGACCAGCAGTCAAGAAGTTGGAAATAACCATTCTACGTAATGCGCGTTCATCATTTACATCAAAGTCGTCTAACACGATTGCCGCGTCATTACCACCAAGTTCTAATGTCATATTTTTAATCGTTTCAGAAGCTGCTTTCATAATATGTTTTGCTGTATTTGTACCACCTGTAAAAGCGATTTTTGCAATTTTCGGATTTGATGTTAATTCAACACCAACTTCTGCATCCCCGTTTACTAAGTTCAATACTCCAGCAGGGAACTCATCAGCAATAATTTCAGTTACACGACTAACTGCTAAAGGTGCAAATGGGCTTGGTTTAAGTACCATTGTATTACCTGTTAACAATGCAGGTGCAATTTTAATAGTTGAAAGTGAAATTGGATAGTTCCAAGGTGTAATGGCTGAAACGACACCGATTGGATCGTGAGTAATGATAGTTCGACCAGTTTCATGTTTTGTATCCTCAGGCGCTGTCACTTTTTTCACGTTTTCTACGGCAAACTCCATCCACATTAGAGATATAGCAATTTCACCTTGTGCATCATAAAGAGCTTTCCCGTGTTCGCGTGATAATAATTCCGCAATTTCAGGCAGTTGATCTTTTATTTTTTGAATCGCACGGTTCATTCGTTCAATACGATCGTCAACATCACTCCACTTCCAAGTTTTAAATGCTTCATATGCAGCATCAATTGCTTGGATCGTTTCTTCTTTCGTATTATTTGGAGCGTAACCAACGATTTGATCAGGATGTGTTGGATTTTCACGCGTAATTTTTGATTCTGTTTGTATTTTCTCGCCATTAATAATAGCGCTAACTGTAATTGGTTCTTTTGTCACGAAAAATCCCTCCATTGATAATAATTATCACTTACAACAAGTATAGTATTCCTATCGGAAATATTTATCAAGAAAGATGCTCACGCTATAGAATGTCTCGGTTTTATTCATTTATCCGCTTTTTATGCTTTCCACAAAAATTTACAAGAACATTTTTTGTGATTTTAATATTAAATTAGGATAATAGGTGTAAACGGAGTATAATATTGGAAAATGTACAAAAATAGGGGGGTAGTAATTGACTATCAAAGGACTTAATCATTTTTTATTTTCTGTATCAAATTTAGATGATTCAATTGAGTTTTATCGACAGGTATTTGATGCGAAACTGTTAGTAAAGGGGAGAAGAACAGCCTATTTTGATCTGAATGGCATATGGCTCGCACTTAATGAAGAAAAAGATATTCCACGAAATGAAATAAACCAGTCTTATACACATATAGCGTTTTCAATAGATGAAAATAAATTTGATTCAATGTATCAAAAACTTCAGCGGTTAAATGTAAACATCCTTCCGGGTAGAACAAGAGATGTACAAGATAAAAAATCTATCTATTTTACAGATCCTGATGGCCATAAGTTTGAATTTCATACAGGTACGTTGCAAGACAGGCTTGACTATTATAAAAAGGATAAAACCCATATGGAATTTTATAATTAGTTTAAAGAACGGAAGGGGTAGTAATTTACTTTGGGAATGATTCAACCAAAACAATTCGTTAATAAACAAGGTGAATCCATTACAATAAGAACGGCTTTACCAGAAGATGCAAAATGGATAATTGAATATACGAAATCTATTTTTAATGAAGCGCCTTATTTGATTACGACTTTAGATGAATTTCATATAACTCATGAACAACAAGAGCAATTTTTAAAAACGATACTTGATGATGAAGGAAAATTGGCTTTGTTGGCAGAGTATCAAGGGAATATCATCGGCTTTTTAGACTTTCATAATGGCAGTTAACTACGAAATAAACATCAAGGTTCTTTCGGGATGAGTATTGCAAAAGCATATAGAAATCAAGGTGTCGGTAAATCTTTGCTAAAGGTTTTGTTGGATTGGGCAGAAGAAAATCCTTTAATCGAAAAAGTTTGCCTAGAAGTGTTTGCTGAGAATGAAAATGCGATCGCATTATATAAGAGGACTGGCTTTGTTGAGGAAGGTCGTAGTAGGAAAGCTGTAAAAATTAATGAAGAGCAGTATCATGATTTAATTTTAATGGCTTATTTTACAAAATGATTGGTGCGTTCGGAAATTATGAGCATGATTGAGTACTATATTCAAAAAACAGCATCCTCGGTTTTAGTTGAGGAGCTGATTTTTTAATAATAAGCACTAATCGACCATGAGAAACGCTCTCGAGGACAGAAAATCGAAAACGAAATAAAAAATGTCCTTGAAAAGCGGTCTCGAGGACAGAAAATTGAAAATGAAATAAAAATTGTCCTTGAGAAGGGATCTCGAGGACAAAAAAATCGAAAATGGGATAAAAATTGTCCTTGAAAAGCGATCTCGAGGACAGAAAATCGAAAAAGAGATAAAAATTGTCCTTGAGAAGCGGTCTCGAGGACAGAAAATCGAAAACGAAATAAAAATTGTCCTTGAGAAGCGGTCTCGAGGACAGAAAATCGAAAAAGAGATAAAAAATGTCCTTGAGAAGCGATCTCAAGTACAATAAATCAAATAATAGGTGAAAATCCACTCTGAGTAGCCGTTTCAAGCATAAAAAATCAAAAAAATCGAAAGTTAGACCTCGATAATAGAAGTTACTTCAGTATTCCCCTTTAATAACAAAGAATGATCCACGAATCGTTCCGGCAAGTTTTGATTTTTGTCGAGCAAATTTAAACTTTCCTTCTAGTTCTTTAGGAACTTCCATTCCTTCAGAAAGCTTGAACCCAACAGCTCGTTTTGGATTTTCTCCATCAAGCGTATATAATACATTCACTCCAAGACCATCTTCAAAAAAGACAAAAGCCCAATCGATATTCTCTACTTTAAAACGTGTTGTTTCTAAAGGCTTCGCAGCAAACTCAATATCACGTTCTTCTTTTAAAATTCTAAACACATAGTCAAGAGTGTCCTGACTTTCACTAGCTGGTTCGACTGTAAATACATGTTTATATTTATTCATAAAATAGCGTGCTTCATTTGCGCGTAAACCTGCCAACGCTTCTGCTACAGGAGATGATTCTAATCCAATGGTAGATACATTTTTAAAATCTACAATATACGACATATTGATATGACACCTCATATTTTATTATTTTCTAACAACAGGAATCCACATCTCACCATATAGTGAACCCTCACGTTCACCCATGATCACAGCTGTATTAGGTCCTCCTACATAAGCAACATCTGTTACTTCAGGCAATACTTGACCAAAGGCCATACCAGTTAAAGTATTTGCTAACTCCTCTGTTGATTGTCCTTCGCCTTTTACAACGATATATTCTCCTTTAGGGAATTGAATTACTCGAGTTGCCTCAGGTAAAGTTTTATCTGTCATGACACCAGCATAATGCATCATTTTGTTATTTACTGCTTCATTCACTATAAAAAGATAATCATTTGACGCTACAGATTTTAAAGTATCAAGTGTTCCGTCTTGTTGAACTTCATTCCAAAATTCTGACTTTTCTTTCATGATACCTGCAAAGTCAGTGTAATGACTTTTAAGTTCAGTCCCAAAACCTACGACAGTAAAGCTATTTTTTTCTTCTAAAGTATAATTTGTCATAAATAACCATCCTTTTTGTGTTTATTGATTCAAATGACTTGTTAACTTCATTTGTTAACTTTATCATAAATGTTAACCGTGTCAAAAAATGATACTGTTTAGGAGTGCTTATGAAAAAAGTTGAACGAATAAATATAATAATGCGTTATATCAATAACCGTTCCCACTTTACAATATCAGAAATAATGGAGGAATTTAACATTTCACGCTCGACTGCCATTCGAGATATTCGTGAAATTGAATCAATGGGGATGCCTCTTGTCGCTGAAGTTGGAAGAGATGGCGGTTATTTTGTCATGCATAACTCTATCCTAGGTGAAGTTCGTTTTACTGATAACGAAGTAAAAGCGTTATTTATTGCTTTCATGGCTACACGCAATCAACAACTCCCATACCTTAAGAGTCGCCAGTCTGTAGCGGAAAAGCTACTTGGCCTCTTGTCAGAAAGCCAGCAAGATGAGCTTGTTTTGTTAAATCAAGTTTTACTCTTTGAAGGGACTAACCCGAATAATCCAGACCTACTTGACTTGTCAGACCTTCCTCATCCCATGTTAGAAAAGCTCATCCAACTTCTTTTATCGGATCGATATTTAATGATTACATTGGAAGAAGGGAAGATTGAAGCTTCTTATGCAATCTATCTCCTACACCTTTATCGCGAAAAGAGTGTTTGGTTGATTGAAGGATTTGATTTGAAGGATGAAAAGAAAAAAATTTACCAAGTAGATAACTTAATAGACATTCAATTGTATGAAATAAAAAAACGGTTAAGTTTTAAACAAATAGTTGAAAAAATAAAAAAGAAAGAACATGAAATTAACTTGATTCTTGAGCTTGGCCCAGGAGCAATTGCACAGTTTAAAAAATACCATCCATTAAACGTGTCCATTTCCTATACAAATCCATACCAAGCTACAGCCATTTTAAAAACATATATCGATGTGGAGCAAAGGGTAGAGCTGATTGAAATGGTAAATTGGCTATTATTTTTAGGTGATGAGATTACGGTAAAAGAAATGCCAAAAGAAATTGTGGAAATGATACAAAAGAGAATAAGTAAAGTTTTTCCAAAGTAAGTACTGTTTATAAGCGCCTTTTTATTACGCTTAGTTATTTGTGTTTGTAACTAGACAGGTAGGTAACTCAAAAATAAAAATATATGAAACTACGAATCTTAATAATTGAGAATCGTTATCATCTAATGTATAGTTAATAATAATGATATGGAAAAAGGAGAATACCTTAATGCAATTATACTGGCCGAAAATAAAAAAAATTATTGAGGAATCACCAGAAGTTAGAACATACATGCTCGAAGTACCAGAAGGTTTTACATGGGAAGAAGGTTCTCATGCCCACTTAGCTTTAAAAGGATTCAATACAGGTGAAAAACCAAACCGCAGTCTTATTCGCCATATGTCCATTTCTACTTTACCTTATGAAAATGCTGTTGGTATTACGACACGCATAAGAGAACAATGCTCTGAGTTCAAATCAATTCTAAGAGACCTTAATGTAGGCGATGAAGTTGCACTATTTAAAATCCATTCGAATGTACCTTTGAAAAGAGAAAACAAAAATGTTTACTTATTGTCTGCAGGAGTAGGTCTAGCAACATTCAGACCACTTGTTCTTGATTATTTCAATCGAGCAGACAACGTTAATCAAATTCATTCCTTAAATGTTGATTCATCAAAGGATTTTTTATTCTCTGATATCTTTAAATCTGATGCAGATAAGAATTTTACGGCGGAGTTTGTTGATAACCGACATGACTACTATGAAAAAGTGAAAAGCCTTGCAGCAGACAAGGACGGACTATTTTATGTTGTTGGGAGTGACGAGTTCCTTGTACAAAACATTGAAGTACTGCGCGGGCAAGGGATCAAGCCTGAACAGATTATGCTGGATAAACGAGAAAAACAACTAGCTGAGTTTTTCCCATCTGAATCATCCCTATAATACCTTTAGTCCTTGCTAATCAGTTTAGCAAGGCTTTTTTTGTACAGATTTTCAGCATATGGTGAATGAAAGACACCTCCGTAGGGTAATTAATGTTCAGATGTCCTTCATCGGCTAAATGAAGGACAAGTTAACCAGATTCTATTTCAAA
>DATMFE010000107.1:0-7472 GCA_035556295.1 Ureibacillus sp. | reverse complement strand
TTGATCACGTTCATTTATTTGATTTTTCGACATCATATCCATTCACCTCAACCTATATTTCAAAAGCTTCTAATACTATTTTAAAAGAAAAAAGACTGTAGGCAAACTCGAAATTTCGAGTTTGTCTACAGTCTGAACAAGCCCATAATTGGGCTCGTTTTTATACTGGTATCGTGCTATATTGCTCAATAACTTTATCAACTCTAGTTTTTAATTCTTCATCAATATCGATACCATTATCCGTTATAGTGACTTGTTTATCTAATGCGAATACCCCATGTTCAATGACTGTTGATCCTAAAATGGATAGCACCGGTTTTAACGTATATTCAAGCATCAATAAATGTGCCAACGTGCCTCCCATTGCAATCGGTACACACACCTTTTCTTTTAAAGAACACTCTGGTAATAAATCTAAAAATGTTTTTAAAATCCCACTATAAGAACCTTTATATACAGGCGTTGCTACAAATAATATATCTGCTTCTTCCACAAGTTGACGTGCTTCAATAATTGTAGGACTTCCAAATTTCGTTAAAATCAAATCTTCAGCTGGAATTGAAATTACATCTAAAGTCTTTACTTGCACTCCTTGTGAGGCTAACGTTGAATGAACGTAATTTACTAATGCCGTTAATCGCGATGTTTTAGCATTCGCTCCATTAATGATTAAAATATTCATAAAAGAATCCCTCCCTATACAGTTGCTAACATTTTATGAAGTCCACGTGTTTTAATTAAAGGTAATACGTTTTTCTCAAAATAATCGAAATCCTCTACGTAATCTGGGAACGTTAAAATTAATCCGTCAATATCAGTTTCTTTTTCTAAATGCTCAAAAATATCAACAATTGTTTCAGGAGAACCAACTAACGTTGGTGCAATGAAAATTTCACCTAATAAATCTGTCGTTGTAGAGCCTGCTTTATCATTTTTACGTGCCTCTTGAAGTTTCTCAAAACTCGCAGCATCTGTTCCTGCAATGTAATGCTGTTCAATAGCTTTTGCTTCTTCATCTGTATCCGCAATAATTAATGTATATAAAGCGTAAGTTTTAATTGGATTACCGTACTTTTTAGCCACTTCTTTTCCACGTTTACTTACTTCTGTAATTTGTTCAATTGTGCCAGCTACGAAGTTAATATCGCCATTGCGTACAGTAAAGTCTAATCCTGTCTCAGACATGCCAGCACATACGATTTTTGGTGTTTTGCTAGGAGTAGGTTGACAGAGACAATCTTCTAATTGATAGTTTTTACCCTGATGTGTTAATCGACCATTTGCCCATAACCCTTTCACAACCGACAACCACTCATCTAATACTTCATAGCGTTCCTTATAATAATGATCACCTGGCCATAACCCCATTTGAGAATACTCATATTTATTCCATCCGGCTACTACGTTAATTCCAAAACGTCCATTACTAATATTATCTATCGTCGCAGCCATTCGTGCTACCATTGCAGGGTGCATTGTTAATGGTTGTACTGTTGCATATAAATCGATTTTTGAGGTAACAGCCGCTAAGCCTGACATCAACGTAAACGAGTCTTGTGCGTAATCCCAATGCTCTGTTTCTCCGCCATAGCCTCTGAACTTCACCATCGAAAGTACAAAATCTAATCCCATTTGTTCAGCTTTTAATGTAACATGTTTATTCAATTCAAATGTCGGCATGTATTGAGGTGAGTTTTTTGAGATAATCCATCCATTATTTGCAATTGGTAAGAAGATTCCGTATTCCATTAAAACCACTCCTCTTTAGATTATGATAGTCAACATCTACCAATGTTGGTATGTCCATCATATCGCCAAATTGAATGTGAGAAAACCTTACATTAAGTAAAATTTACCACTTAACATCCTTACAATATGTATACCTTTGGACAACTTGTCTACTAAATAAGACACTTTGCAACATGGAAATATTATGTATTAACGCTACAGTAAATAATAAGAAGAAATAAGGAGTGGTGAATATGAAAGTATGTGCATTACAAGGTGGAACTTGTTCTACATCGATTGAAGAAAATAACGAATTAATTACTAAACACCTAAAAAAGGCACTAAAACTATATCAACCAGACTTAATTGTATGCTCTGAACTTATGAACTTGCCGTATTTTGCAGCAGTTCAACCTGTTAACGATACATTTTTTCAATATGCTGAACCCAAGGATGGCCCAACTGTAACGCATTTCGCTCAACTTGCAAAAGAACATCAAATTCATTTAATTGGAACGTATTTTGAAATAGAAGAAATCAATCAACAAAAGTGCTATTACAATACTGCTTTTGTCTGTTCACCTACTCGAGGCGTAATCGGCCAATATCGCAAAGTACATATTCCTAAAGTGTCGGATGCGACAATGGTGACAGATGAAAAGTATTACTTTGAACAGTTTGGTAATGCCGGAAATTCCTTCCCTATATTTACATTAGACAACGGCTTGCGAGTTGGTATTTTAATTTGTTTTGATCGCAGTTTCCCTGAAGCATGGAGAAGCCTTTCTTTACAAGGTGTAGATCTCGTTTGTGTACCTACTGCCACGTATGGATACCGGAAATCACTTTATACTGCCGAACTTCAAGTACGTGCCTTAGAAAATAATCTATATGTTGTAGGTGTAAATAAAGCTGGAAAAGAGCGCTTAGAAGGCGAAAAAATCGAGCGTGTTAATTTTGGATTAAGTTGTATTATTGATCCATTTGGTGAATTGTTAGAATCTGCTGGTGAAAAAACTTGGGAAACTATTTGTGCAACAATTGATCTTGAACAAATAGAACGTTCAAAATCTCGAACGAACTTTTTAGCTGAGCGCAAACCTAATACGTATCATTCACTTCAAGAGTCGTCTGTATGATGATGTTTGCAACCTTTTTAATATTAGGGCTTTTACTAGGATTTGCAGGAGCTGGCGGTTCTGGATTTGTGTTTGCTCTACTTATTACTGTATTTGCATTACCTGTACCAATAGCGCTTGGTACATCACTAACAAGTATGTTTTTCACCGTTATCGCTGGTGCAATAAGTCATATTCGTCAAAAGCCTGCTTACTTAACAACAGCATTACATATTGGTTTATTAGGTGCTGTAGGGGCTTTTTTAGGTTCTAAAATATCTCATTTTATGGATCCGCAATTTATTACTATTGTCTCTGCTTGTATGTTATTCATTTCATCTTTTTTCATCTGGTACCGCACAAGACTACCGGTTCGAAAAATTGAAGATGAAAAGAACATTTATATTTTAAAAGTTGTCTCTATCGGTTTAATTAATGGTTTTTTATCCGGATGTTTTGGCATTGGCGCAACTCCCCTAATTCAATTAAGCTTAATTATATTTTTAGGACTTACACTTGCTGAAGCTGCTTCTATTAGCATGATTATTTTATTACCTGTCTCGTTCTTCGGAGCACTTGGTTATATTCAAAATGGCTTCATAGATTGGGGTATTTTATTTAATGTAATTTTAGCAACTGTCATTGGCTCATATATTGGTGCTAAATTTACTAAAACAGCACCTACTTTTGTATTAAGAGGAATTGTCATCACTCTTCCTATTTTAGGAGGTATCATTTTACTCGTTTAATAAACATCTGAACTGAGGATATGTAAACCCTATCTTCTTGAACTACAAATAACGGCTATTCCTTTTAGGGGTCCTGTGAAAAATGAACGCAAAACAAGAGTAGCCCAATATTAAATATTGGGCTGTTCTTGTTTTAAATAACGATAAATAGTAATGTGACTTATTCCAGTAATCCCTACATTTTCACTAACGCTATATTTTTCAGATTTATATAAATTGAGACCTTTTCAGTTCTCCTTCATTTACTTTCAGATCACCTTGATGGCCTCTTACTCTAGCACTTTGTTCGTTGGACAATTAAATCCGTAAGAATCCCCTACGTGTTTGTTTTTTCTTTGATGTCTACCTTCTTTATTGGTTATGTCAGTTATATCAGTTATATCAGTTATATCGTTAACCTTTATAAAATAAGATCTTCTGTTAGCACGTGTTTTTTTAAGTATATAGTTTTAAGTTTCTTATACACATAGCCTCTTTTGTAAAAAGTAAAAGATTTTAATCGGGATCGAGGTTCAAGTTGTAGTTTCTGGTAGAAGAGAGGGGCATCAAGTGAGTCACTTGAAGAACTTGAGAAAGTTTTATTATAATCAACAATATAAAAATCATAATGAAGATATTGTTTTCTTCCTTATGGTGATAAAACGTGAATAATAGCTATATGAAAGGATATTTCAAATGATTGAATTGAAATATCCTTTTTGTATTTCTAGTATTTATCCATTTAATTGAAATTTTTTTAAATAATACTGTAAGTTTTGTCGAGACATATTAAGAATTTCCGCAGTACGTGTCACGCTGTAGTTCGTTGTTTCTAATATCTGTTGAATTTCTTCTTTCGTTATTTTTTTTCTGTTTTTTATCGCAATGTCTTCCGTTATAGATTCTGTCAGGAGATGAGATTGGATTAACGATTTTGGTGCTACTTTTGAAGAGATGATTGTTTCATATTCATCTGTTTGAATATACATGTTTTCTATTAAATGTTTTAATTCCCTTATATTGCCTGGCCAAGAGTAATTGATTAATAATTGTTCTAACTCTGGCGAAACGTTCAATATCGAGCGGTTATGCTTTTTATTTAATTCTTTTAAAAAATATTGAATGTAGTATTTAATGTCAGCTGGACGATTTCGTAATGGTGGTATTTCGATGGTCGTCGTAGCAATTCGATAATATAAGTCTAATCGCAATTTATTTTCATTAATTAGTTTTTGAGGATCTTCATTGGATGCTGTAATGATGTTGCAATGAATTGGAATTAATTTATTGGAACCAAGTCTACGTATTTTTCTTTCTTCTAGTACACGAATGATTTTGGATTGCAGAGAGAGCTGTAACGAATTGATTTCATCTAGAAATAAAGTTCCTTCTTTTGCGCTTTCAAATAATCCGATTTGATCAATTGCCCCTGTAAATGCTCCTTTTGTAGAACCAAATAATGTGATTTCTAATAATGTTTCTGGAATAGCAGCACAGTTGACCGCGACAAAGGGGTCATTTGAACGAGGGCTATAATTATGAATACTTTGAGCAAAAAGTTCCTTACCTGTCCCAGTTTCGCCGATTAATAGTATATCTAGATTATAGAGTGCCAAATTTTGTGCCTGTTTTATTACGTTTGATATTTCGCCGCTAACCCCTTTAATATCCTCAAAAGTAAATGAAGTGCCATTTTTATTTATATCGACGTACCTCTGATTGGATGGTGAAGAATATAATTCTCGTTTCAATTCTAGCGTTTCGAATAATAGATCTTTTAATTTCGTTTCGTTTGTACAAATAGAAAATGCGCCTATTGATTGTGAATCTTTGATTAGCGGATATGTACTATATTTCAAATACTGAGGTAAATTGTTTGAAAATGCATGGGCATGGTAGCGTTCTACAATAGGTGTTTTAGTAGAAGAAACTCTACGATGTTCTGAATTCTTCGGGTCGATTCGATAAATCTCCCATAAATACTTTCCTATTACTTCAGATTTTTTCATGTTTTCGAGTTTTTCTTGAAACGCATTATAGATAAATATTTTTCCTTCTTCATCACTAGCCATAACTCCATCATTTATATGCTCCATTATTTGTTCATAAATAGCTAATCGTTTTAACAATAGGTCATCAACATGAATGGTGTTCATTGTAATGATTTGGAATGTTTGTTGATTTAAATGGTAATGAGTCTTCTTACAGTGGAATTTTTTATTATTACTAGTGAAGATTTGTTGTTCAATGGTAGTTTCATCGAAATAGTCATTGACTTGTTGTTTAACGACTTTTTGTGGATCAAAAAGCGAGAGTACATGGTTGTCTTCTGAAAGGATCAGAACAACTTCGTTGAGCTCTTTTAAAACTTCCTCTAGTTCATATAAGTGCATAAATTCCCTCCGATTTTGCTGCAAATTTTTTCTATTTTTGCTGCAAAAATAGAAAAAATATTTTGTTATAGATTTATATTAATCTATAACATTCCTAATTTTCAAACTTTTCTATTATTTTCAGAACCTTTCGATGAGTTGGCATGGAACTTGCTTAATAATAAATGAAGACATTATTAGTTAGGAGGAGGCGCATGATAGCTTATAAAATCTGGGCTGTTGTTTGTTTAATCATTTATTTTGCAGTTCTTTTGGCATTAAGTTTACGTAAGCCCAAAAAAGATAAAGGATCTGAATCTGAGGAAGATTTCTTTTTAGCAGGACGCTCTTTCCCACACTGGGCACTATCATTAACATTTGTTGCTTCGTGGTTTGGAGGATCTTCAGCTGTTGTATCAATCGACCAAGCATTTGAGCAAGGGATTAGTGCATGGTGGATTATTGGTTCGCCATCGGTATTAGCAGCACTTGTATTAGTGTTTTTCGCAAAATTTATCCGAAATGTTGGATCGATTTCCCAACGCCATATTATGGAAAGACGTTACGGGAAAACAGCAGGTGTATTAGTGAGTGTGATTGTTATTTGGTACATGATTACATTTGCTGCGTCTCAGACTGTATCATTAGGAAAATTTTTCTCATCAATGTTTGACACGACGTACTTTGTAGCCATTTTGATTGGGGTAGTAATTGTAGCACTTTATTCATCAATTGGTGGATTTAGAGCTGTTGTAATATCTGATAACATACAGTTTATTAGCTTTGTATTAGGTTTAATTATTTTAATGGTTGTAGCCGTTTCAAATGCGGATGGTTTTTCAAATATTTTCGCAATTACAGATATGCCAGGAAGAGAAGATCATCTTGATTTCTTCGCCAACTTTAAAACGAATTTCTTCTATATGTTGTCATTTGGTTTAGCTTGGATTATTAGTGCTGATGCTTGGCAACGACTTGCGGCTACGAAAAATGCGAAAGAAGCTAAAATGATGCCACTAGGAGGTTTATTTATCTTTATTCCTCTTTATATATTTGTAGCGATTATAGGAGTGGCAGCAGGCGTAATTTATACGGAAATGCCTGAAGAAGGAATTGTTGCAGCATTAACTTTAGACTTTTTAGGACCTGTTTTAGGTATGGTTGTATTTTTAGGAATCGCTTCTGCAATATTATCCACAATGAGTTCAGCAGTTAACTCAGGTGCGCTTTATGTAAGTGATTTCTATTTAAGCTATATCAATTCAAATGCGAGAGAGAAAGATATTAGGAAAATAGGTGCAATCGCAACAGTTTCAATTAGTATTGTAGCGATGATTATAGCACTTCGAATACCAGATACGTTATGGGTTTTATGGCTATCCAGTGACATTTTAGCAGTAGGTGTATTAGTTCCATTATTAGCATGTTTCTTATGGAAAAGAGCAACATCTATTGGTGCAGTCTCCGCAATTATCATTGGAAGTTCCTTTGTATTATACAATTTCATGATTGATTTAGGCGTGAAA